>WRKG01000275.1 GCA_009778185.1 Bacillota bacterium | reverse complement strand
GACCGTCCTCGGTCGCCCGTCCCCTGTGTCGTTTAAGTTAATGACAGTGATATTATCCGCCCGTATTTTTTTATGTTCGTATTTTGTTAATGTTTGCATTTGCCAACGTTTGTATTTTATAAATATTTGTATTGTGTCAATGCCCACATTTTTTGCCAGGTTGGTTCAATATATAAATAGAAATATAAATGCCAATCGGTTGTTAAATTTATATAGTGTTTTGGCGATTATCATAGGAATGGGATAATATCCGCCCCTACGATGCAGATATATGTAAACCCAAAAAAACAACAAAAAGGGGCAACCAATGTTGCCCCTTAAAAATTAAACTAATCCCAAACCAATAAAAAATAGCGGGTCAAGGGACGCGTTCCTTGCGGGGCTTGCCTGCCCGCCGGCAGGCGGGGGGCAGCGCCCCAAGGTTTTGCCCCAAGGTTTTTTAATCTCTAAAGTGAAAATTTGCTTATGGCGGCTGTTATGTCGGATTCGTCGGCTTTGCTGGATAGTGGAGCGGCTTTTTGGATTTCCCATTCTTCTTCGATGGTTAGCGATTCGTTTGGTGGTAGCTGGGAAATTTCGCCCAAGGTTTCCATTTCTAGCATTTTGGCGTTTGTGTAGGATTCAAAACAACAGCCGTTATCAGGATAATTTCCGCCAAAAACTGGATTAAACCGCTTTATAAATACTTGCTCTTTGTTGAAATAGGCTGCCCAACCGTTTTCGTTGTTGTAGCCAAGTTTGAACGGTTGCTCCTTTTCAGGGTTTTGCTGTAACGTAACGTACTTTTTGCCGAACCGAACACGGCTGCATCCCATGCTTGTGTAATCCCAAAATGTGAAATTGCGATTAGGCAATAAGCCCGTGTTGCGTGTTGGCATTGGCATAATTTCGGCACCGCCTGGCGCGAGCATTGTAATTGCCCAAACTGCCAGCTCAATATCCCACAAGCCCACATTTTTAATGGAATTTACAACTTTTACCTTTGGCGAATTTTCTTCCAAAGTTATTGTTATGGACTTTTGAATTTGATTGTGCTTTTCTACCGCACCGACAAATCTTGCTCCGTTTGGTACGTTTTCTACCGTTACAGGAACATTATCGGGATGATAACAGCGCGGAACAACTTCTGGCGCAATCCAAACACGGTGTCCACCGTATAAAATAATTTGGTCGTCGTATACATCGTATTTTTTGTCCAACGGCGTTTTTGCGGTATCTTGGAAGAACATATTTTCCATGCCAACGCTAGAGCAGTAAATAACGCGAGGTCCAAAGTCAACTGTAACGTGCAGTTCGACCAAGCCGTTAGTGATTTTTATGCAGTTGCCAAAAGTTGCATCTGCAAATGTTTCTAAAATAATTTTTGCCATAAAAAGGCCTCCTCTAAAAAAATATATTAAAATTATAACATATTTTTCGTATATTTGCATTGTGCTAAATTTTAAGCTGTGCTATAATTCAAAATAGGAAAAAAATATTTTGGAGGACTGGTTATGAAAATAGAAAAAATAAGCGATAATCAAATTAAATTTATCTTATCAAAGGACGACTTGGACGAACGCAACATTAAATTAAGCGAACTTACTTACGGTTCGGAAAAAACCCAAATGTTGTTTCAAGATATGATGATACAGGCACGCATGGAATACGATTTTGATTCCGAAGATGCTCCTCTTATGATTGAGGCTATTCCTTTCGATCAAGGGAATATTGTTGTAATTGTAACTAAAATTACCGATAGTAACGATGGCGGCTTTATTAGCAAACTTATGCAACAAGCCGAAGAACTTAAAACTACCGAGTTTTCCGCCGCAAAACCGCCAGAAGAAAAAAGTGGCATCGATGTTTTCTCGTTTGACGACATCGAAACTGTTACAAAAGCCGCAAAACAACTTGACAAATTTTTTATTGGTCAAACTATGTTGTATAAACATCTTAATCGCTACTTTTTAATACTAGAAAATGACCGCATTTACGAAGAGGAACAAGGCGAATACGTAGCTATTTTAACTGAATACGGCGAACGCCATATCTCAAACTCGATGAGTGCTGCCTATTTGAAAGAACACGGCGAAATGTTAATTTCACACCACGCAATCGAAAAATTATCTTGCTATTTATAATTGACTTGCTATATTTTTTTTGATACAATTATATTATGCGAATTATATCGGGTATAGCAAAAGGCAACAAATTAACCGCACCTGTCGGCTTAACTACACGCCCAACTGGCGACCGCATGAAAGAAGATTTGTTTAATATTTTAATATCCGAAATGTCAACCTTGAAAAATATTGATTTTTTGGATTTGTTTTGTGGTAGCGGTCAAATTGGAATTGAGGCATTAAGCAGAGGGGCAAAAACTGCCGTATTTGTGGACGATTCGAAAGAGGCAATAAAAGCAACAAAAGCTAATTTGCAAAAATCTAAATTAAACGGCATTGTACTAGAAATGCCTGTGCAAGCGGCTTTTTCAACGTTAAAGCAGCAAAAATTTGATGTAATTTTTTTGGATCCGCCGTACAAAACTAACCAAGTAGCTACAGCCATCAATTACATAGTTACAGCCAACATACTAAAAGGTATATTAGTAGCAGAATGTCCTGTCAACATAAAATTGCCACATTTTGACGGCATTCAACAATATCGCACAAAAACCTATAAGCAAACACAATTTTTATTTTATAAAATTTGCTGAAAAGGAGGTGCAACCATGAAAGCAATATTTCCAGGCAGTTTTGATCCAATTACTTTAGGGCATTTAGATATTGTCAACCGAGGTGCAAAGTTATTTGACTGTGTTATAATTGCTCTGCTTAATAACCCTGCAAAAACGCCACTGTTCTCAATAGCTGAACGCATTACCATGATAAAGCAGGAAACGGAAAAATTGCCCAATATTCAAATTGTCGAATACGATGGGCTTTTGGCAGAACTCGCCAAAAAATTAACCGTAAATTGCATTTTGCGGGGCGTTCGTAACGAAAAAGACTGCTCGTACGAAATTGCTATGGCACAAGCCAACAAAACCCTAAACAATAACCTAGATACAATTTTTATGGTAAGCAATCCCAACAACTCGTATATGTCCGCCAGCTTGCTAAAGGAAATTGCCAACGCCGGCTACCCAAATTTTGATGACTCTGTTTTAGATAACTGGGTATCTTCTGCCGTTAAACAAATGCTAAAAAATAAGTATTCTAAATAATAAAATATTTTGAAAGAGGTAAATAAAATGGAAATGCTGCAGGAGTATTTATCCGAGATAGAAGAACTACTAGAACAGGGAAAAGGCGGATTATTTAGAAACTCGGTTGACAAAGATGCCATTATGACAGTTATTGAAAACATTCGCTTAAACTTGCCAGACGAAATTAAACAAGCACAAAATATAAAGGATAAAGTAGAAGACATCTTAAGCAATGCCAAAATTAAAGCCGAAAAAATAGTAGAACAAGCCGAAATTCAAGCCCAAGCATTAACCGAAGAACACGAAATATATCTGCGAGCAAGCGAACACGCCACCGAAACACTAGAATATGCCAACAGAACTGCCCTAGATTACAACCAACAAATAGCTCAACACGCCGATGAAATTTTAATTAAAGCCGATAAACAAGTTCAACGGGTAATAAACGGCGTTACAGAACAAGCAGAAGTAACAACCGCATATATTCAAGAGGCCGCCGATACAGTAATTCTTCGCATTCAAGAGGCAATCGATGCGCTTACAGCACAAACAGAGGCAACAACTAGCTATTTAGAAGGCTTGCGTACCGTTATATACGAAAACCGCAAGGATTTAAGAAACTAATTTAGCCGTGTAATTTTCTTGCCCGCATTATTATATCCTCTACACTTGATGTCTTTGGTTTTTTAATGTAGCCGCTCTTAAATAAAAATTTGTTTACTTCGCTTGCTTGCAACGGAACATTCTTTTCAAATACAGCATCTGCCATTATGTCGATATAATCCAGGTTGCTATCACAAAAGGCGACAACTCCCAAATTATTTGAGTTTATCGCTTGCTCTTTAATGCAAAACATTTTGCTAAACCTTCGGCAATAACTTTCCAACAAAAATAAATTCCACGGCTTGCCACATTCGGGAAAATTTTCAAAATTATCAAACGCTTTTAACAGTAAATAACGTTTGTTATGTGCGGTTGTCAAAATAAATTTTTTAATTTCGTAATCGATAAAAGCACAATCAAAGTGCAATAAGCTGTCGATAATGTAGACGGTTTTGTCGGTGCGAATAAGCATTGCGGCGGCTAGTTCTGCCATGCGGCGCGTGTGAATTTCTCCTGTGCGTTCTTGTTCGTATGCTAAAAGTTCGTCTAAAGTAAAATGTTCGGATATTTTGCAATATTCAAGGATAATTTGCTCTAAAGTGGCTTCGGTAAAGGTTTTAATATCTGTATCGGAATATACTTGGCTTGGAATTTTTTTTGGAATTTGCTTTGGTATTTTTTTTGCAATTTTTGGCAGTTCGGCTTTTTCGACTTTTTCGACTTTTTTGACTTTTTCGACAAGTTCGGCTTTTTCGACCAGTTCTACCAGTTCGTTTAGTTTGATTAGTTCGGTGGGTTTTTCTTCGGCTTGTTCTTTTTGCCCTGTTTGTTCGGCTTGTAGTAAATCTTCTGCTTGTTCGGATTGTACTATTTGTTCGGATTGTTCTATATTTTCCGCTTTTTCCCATATTTGAGATGTTGGTTGCATTTTTTTAATTTTATGCCGCAAAACGTCCGCCTCGCTTATTTTGCGTGGCGTAAATTTGGGAGCTTCCACCTTGGGAGCATTTTTTTGTTCGGTTAAAAATTTTATGTAAATAAGTCCAACTGTTTTGAAAGTGTTGTAAAGTTCCGATTTTGTAAACCGAAACAATTTTGATTCCAATAATTTGTCGTAAATGGGTTGAAACTCTTCGGAGGAATCCAATTCCCAAAACAGGCTGGTACAAAATTTTTTGTCCAATGCGTATTTGGAAACCCTATCTATACACGATACAATAATTTTGCTATCTAAACTATGTAAAGTAGAACCATCAATCAGCCAGTTCATAAAAACAACTTTTTTAGAAGCCACTGAATTTTTATTATTTGTTGACAAAAATGAATCCATAATTTTTTCCCCTTTGGAGCATGACTTTAACAACTATTAAGTTGACTTAATTTTACCATATTTTTGTAATTACGTCAAAAAAATATTGCAATAAACCTTAAAATTTGATAACATTAAAATAGAATAAAAATAAAGTAAAAATAAAATGCGGGTTACCTGCCCGCCGGTAGGCGGGAGGGCGCTGTTCTTTTGTCTGCTAGACAAAATTCAGCCTTGCGGGGTTTTTTTCGAAAACGCCCCAAGGTTTTGATATTCGCCCTTGGAATGGAGGTTGTGAATGAAAAAATATATTTCTAATTTATCTATTGCGAAAAAGTTGGCGTTATCTTTTGCACTTATTATAACTCTTTTTTTGCTGATAATTATATATAATTTGTATTTTACATCGTATACGCAGTCTAATCATGGATATTTTGTCAACTATGTAATGGATCGCAACCGAATTTTAACCGAGTTGCAAATAGAATTTCGGTTGCTTACTAATATAGTTCGCAATACGTTAAACGAGTCCAGTTGGCTTTCTACCGCTGATGAACAGCAAATTATCGACCTTAACAACGATATTATATCTCGTATATATATTTTACACCAGTTAGCTAACGAATACTTGATTTCTCTTGAACAGGATGCTCTTATTTCTGACCTTGTCGGTTATGGTGTGCAGTATCGAGCTAGCCAAAGTATGCAGCTTATTTTGAACAATATTCAAGACATCCAAAATTATTACGTTGTTCCAGTTGGTCATTTTAACCGAGATTACGTTTTTATGGACGTTCTCACGGTTTACGCAACGCCAACGATAAACGCCATCGAAGATATTCGCAATGTTAATCTAAATATTATCCAAATTGTCGGCACAAACCTTTACGTTCAACAGGGAAGACACTTTGCGTTTAATGCTATCGCTTTTATTGTTGTGGCTTTTATTGCTTTTTTAATTGTAAAAGCTGTGCTTGCCGATTTTGACGAACGAATAAAATTACTAAAAAATGCCGCTATTTCCCTAAAAATGGGACATTTTGACCAGTTTGATAAAAATATTCCCAATAATAATGACGAAATTGGCAACCTTGCACAAATTATGTTGGATGTAAACTCAACAGTGGAAAATTTGGTTGACCAAGTTTACAATACGTCAACCGAAGTTATAAATGGCAATTTTAGCAAAACTTTAGATACTTTTGCTTTTCAGGGAAATTACGCAAAAATGGCAAGTTCAATAAACAACTTGACAAAAATTGTAATGAGCACAATCTCGTTAAAAGCGGAAAAGGAATATTACGATTATCTGCTTTTGCTATTTGACAAAGCACCAGTAATTATCACGGTTTGGGATTCCAATTTGGACATTATCAACTGCAACGAGGAAGTTATGCGCCGTTATGGAATATCTAGCAAGGAAGAATATAAGGAAAATTTTTTGCGATTTTCGCCGCAATTTCAAGCTAATGGTAAATCGTCGAAATCACTTGCACTTAAATATTTGAAAGAAACCATCGAAAAAGGTAGCACAAAATTTGAATGGCTGCATCAAGATATACACGGCACAATAATCCCGTCAGAGATAATCTCAATAAAAGGCGAGTTTATGGGCAATCAAACAATAATAAGCTATTGCAGCGATTTGCGGCACGTTTACGCAATGCTCGAAGAAATGGAACGCTCGGCAACCGCAGAAGCAAATTCTAAAGCAAAAACGCAATTTTTGGCTCGCATGAGCCACGAAATTAGAACGCCAATAAACGCCGTTTTGGGAATATCCGAGATACAGTTGCAAAATCCCAGCTTGGAAGTATCCACCGAAGAGGCTTTTGCAAAAATATATAGTTCTTCGCAAATTTTGTTGGGGCTTATCAACGATATTTTGGATTTGTCGCGGATTGAATCGGGTAAAATGCCAATTTTACAGGAAAAATACGATTCCGCAAGCCTAATAAACGATATTATTCAGCTGAATGTTTTCCGTTTGGGCAGCAAAAAAGTAAAGTTTGAAATACAGGTTGACAAAAACATTCCTGCGGTAATGGTTGGCGACGAGTTGCGAATTAAGCAAATATTGAACAATCTTCTTTCGAACGCTTTTAAGTACACCGAAAAAGGTTCGGTAAATTTAACGATAATCATAAAAACGGGCAAACAGCCGCATTTATGCTTTACGATACAAGATACGGGCATAGGAATGAGTCCAGAAAATCTGCAAAAGTTGTTTCACGAATTTGCGCGGTTTAACGAGGAAAAAACGCGCTACATCGAAGGCGCTGGCTTGGGAATGTCCATTGTGCAGAATTTAATCGAACTAATGGATGCAAAAATTGACGTGCAAAGCAAACTCGGCAAAGGCACAACAATAACCTTGGAAATTCCGCAAAAAATTTCGGGCGACGAAGTTCTCGGTGCAGAGCTAGCCAAAAATTTGCAAAATTTTAACCTTTCGAGTAGATTCGCTCGCAAAACAATGTCGTTTAAGCCAGAGCCAATGCCGTACGGAAAAGTGCTAGTTGTTGATGATGTTGAAACAAATTTATTTGTTGCAAAGGGCTTGCTCTCGTTTTACGAAATTGAAGTTGACACTTGCGACAACGGCAATGCGGCAATCAATTTGGTGCAACAGGGCAAAATATACGATATTATCTTTTTGGATCACATGATGCCAGGGCTTGACGGAATCGAAACCAACGCAAAAATTCGCGAACTGGGATATACTGCTCCAATCGTGGCACTTACTGCAAACGCAATAATTGGGCAATCGGATAAATTTTTGCAAAACGGCTTCGATGGCTTTATTTCTAAACCGATAGATACATCTCACTTAAACGCAATGCTCAACAAGTTTATACGAGATAAGCAACCGCCCGAAGTAATAGCGAACATTCGCAACGAAATCCCCCAACAAGCGGCAAATTCGGATATGTGGAATTTTTTTACGGACAACGGTAGCAGCGAAAAATCTAATCAATTTTTCCAAGATTTGCTAAAAGAGTTTGCACGCAGTCAACGGCACATTATTTTGGATATTAGACAAGCCTTGTCAAAAGACGATTTGCTATCTTGTCGGCGGATTGCACATACATTAAAAGGGCTTGCAAACACAATCCACGAAACCGAACTTGCCAAAACCGCAGGTTATTTAGAGGTACTTTTTGAGCAGAATAAATCTGGTGCTGAAGTCGCCGAAAAAATTGACTTAATGGAGCGGCAATTAGCCGCCGTTATAGCGACCATCCCAAAAGAAGAAACGCACACAAACACCGAACCAATCACCGAAAACATAAACGAGCTATTGCTAGAATTACGCGCATTATTAGAGGAAAGCAACGCCGATTCGCTAGATTTAATTAAAAAGTTGGACAACGTGCCGCAAGCGTGTACTTTGATTCAGAAGGTAAATAATTTTGACTTTGAAAATGCTTTGCTGGATTTGGATATATTGTTGGATTTGTTTGCGCAGAGTTGAGTTTGTGAGGTTGAAATTGCGAGGTTGGAATTGTATACTCAAACAACTTCAAAACCTTGGGGCGCTGCCCCAAACCCCGCAAGGAGCTTCGCCCCTTGACCCGTTAGAATTTTAGGTTTTTATTAAGTTGATTTACTATAAATTTCAAAACAGATTCACGGAGGAAAAAACGGGCGGATAATATCCGCCCCTACGTTTGCAATTTGTGGGGCGAATACTATCTACCCGCGTATTATACCCTCGCATTTTGTAAAAATGGGCAACCTTTTTCTGCATATAGCAAACGAATCGGTCGCCCATTCCTATGAAAAATTTAACTAATTATTCTCAAAATTTCGGCATTTTACGCGGACTTCAACCGATGTTGCTTTTCTTTATCCTTGCGTTTTCTTTTGCGTTTTAATGCTCGAGGTGCAATTATTCGGCGGTTGTCGTTTAGCACTAATAGCGGTTCGGCGTTATTTTCAACGGTTTCTTTGGTTACTATGCAGCGTTCAATTTTATCGTTGGACGGAATTTCGTACATAATTTTTTTAAGAACATCTTCAACGATTGCACGCAAACCTCTTGCGCCAGTTTCGCGGAATATTGCTTGTTTGGCGATGGAACGCAGAGCCTCTTCTTCAAACTCTAACGATACGTTATCTAGTGCAAACAAATATTGATATTGCTTGATTATTGCGTTTTTGGGTTCAACCAAAATGGTATACAACTCGTCTTCAGTAAGCCCCGAAACGGTTGTAATTACAGGCAACCGACCGATTAGTTCGGGAATCAACCCATATTTGTGCAAATCTTGTGTTTGCAAATCCGCCATAACATCGCTGTTTATACGCTCTTTTTTGGTTTTTACTTCTGCACCAAAGCCGATTGTATTTTTGTTTAACCGCTGTTCGATTATTTTTTCCAATTCGTTAAACGCACCGCCGCAAATGAACAAAATATTAGATGTATCCATTTGAATAAATTCTTGCTGCGGATGCTTGCGACCGCCGTTTGGCGGAACAGCGGCAACTGTGCCTTCCAAAATTTTCAGCAAGGCTTGTTGAACGCCTTCGCCGCTAACATCTCGTGTTAAGGACGGATTATCGGATTTGCGAGTAATTTTATCAATTTCGTCAATATAAATAATACCACGTTCGGCGCGTTCCACGTTGTACTCGGCAGCCATCAACAATTTCAGCAAAATGTTCTCGACATCTTCGCCAACGTAACCAGCTTCGGTTAAAACGGTGGCATCGCCGATAGCGAACGGCACATCAAGCAACCGTGCTAAAGTTTGGGCAAACAAGGTTTTACCTGTACCAGTTGGTCCAACTATCAAAACATTGCTTTTTTGCAGCTCTGTAACAGGATTTTCTTCAAAATTTATTCGTTTATAATGGTTGTAAACTGCGACGGATAAAGCTATTTTGGCACGTTCTTGACCAATAATATATTCGTTCAAAAAGTTGTGTATTTCTTTGGGTTTGGGCAAAACTAGCTCGGGATCTTCGTCGTGTTCTTCTACTATATTATTTAATGTGTCAATACACAAATCGACACATTTGTCGCATATATTTACGCCTTTTGGACCTGTAATAATGTGGTTGGCATCTTCATCGCTGTCGTTACAAAATGAACATCGGGCAAAAATATTTCCTATCCTATTTTGCATATAGCATTTATTTCCTTTCTATTATTGCTCTTTACGAGAAACAACTTTGTCTATTATTCCATAATCGAGAGCTTCGTCGGCAGACATATAATTATCACGTTCCTGATCTTGCAAAATTTCGTCAACAGATTTTCCCGTGTTTTGCGCCATCATTTTGGCTAATTTTTGCTTAGTATTTTGGATATGTTGTGCATGAATTTGAATATCCGTAGCTTGTCCACGAAAGCCGCCAGAGGGTTGATGCACCATAATTTCGGCGTTTGGCAAAGCAAAGCGTTTACCTTTTTGACCAGCCGCCAAAAGGTGCGCGCCCATACTAGCAGCGATTCCCACACAAATGGTAGAAACTTCGCTTTTAACGTGTTGCATTGTATCGTAAATTGCCAGCCCAGCCGAAATACTTCCGCCAGGACTATTTATATACAAATTTATATCTTTATCGGGATCTTCTGCATCCAAAAACAACAGTTGGGCAACAATAACGTTGGCTGTAACGTCATTAACTTCGTCCCCTAAAAATATTATTCTATCTTTCAACAACCGCGAGTAAATATCATAAGATCTCTCTCCTCGGCTAGTTTGCTCTATTACATACGGTATAAGTGGCATAATAAATTTTCCTTTCTTTTTCAAACAATAAAACCCTGGGCGCTGCCCAGACCCGCAAGGACGCGCGCGCCCTTGACCCGCTAATTTGGTATTGCGGTGGTTAGTTTTTTCGATTATTTTAACATGGCATTTCGTAGGGGCGGATATTATCCGCCCGTACATTTGCTACAAATACAATTTTGCAAATACAATCTTTCAACTGCAATTCGCATTATATTTGTTCTAGTGCTACTGCTTTATCTATTACAAATTCCAGTGCTTTTTGCACCAAAATATCTTGCATAAGAATTTCCTTGCGTTCTTCGGACATTTTTGCTAGATGTTCGTTTACTTCGTTTTCTTTTGCTTCGTCGTCATGGTCATGGTCGTGATCGTGGTCGTGATCGTGGTTGTGTGGCGGATGATACATTTCCATGATGTAATTTTTCAGGTCGGAATCGTCGGCTTGCATATTTTCCTTTTTCGCAAGAGCCTCTAATACTAGACGAGCATCGACATCTTCTTTGGCTTGTGTGGCGTACGTGGTTTTTAGGGTTTCCATATTGCCGCCCACAAAAGTTAAATATTGTTCTAGTTCCATGCCTTGTTGCCAAAGACGCATTCGCAAATCATCGATAAGTTGCTCTACTCGGGCGGTGTACATTACTTCGGGAACTTCCATTGTTGCTTTTTTGACTAGTTGTTCCAAAATATTTGCCCTTTTTAGGTTGAGAGAATCCTGTTCTTTGGTTTTGCGTATTTTGTTGCTAATATCCTCGCGCAATTCGGCTAATGTTTCAAATTCAGATATATCTTGTGCAAAGTCGTCATCCAAATTTGGCAACTCTTTTGCTTGAATATCCAAAATTTCGACTTCAAAAAGTGCTGGCTTACCTTGTAAATCTTTGCTATTGTAATTTTCTGGGAACGTAACATTAACTTTAACGTCGTCGCCCACATTATGACCAACCAGCTGTTCTTCGAAAGTATCGATAAAACTTTTCGAGCCTAAAGTAAGTTCAAAATCTTTTGCATGACCGCCCTCGAAAGGTACGTTGTCAATATAGCCCGTAAAATTTATAGTTAAAATATCGCCCATTTCGGCGGCTCTGTCAACAGAAATAGTACGGCTATTTTTTTCTCGTTCCGATTGCAAATGGTTTTGAATATCTTCTTCGGTAGGTTCAGAACTTACGGGCGTGTAAGTAAGCCCGTGATAATTGTCAACCTCAACTTCGGGTTTAACGTAAAGTTCTGCAATAATTACAGCACCTGTTTGTTCGTCCGCTGTTTCAATGTCAATATTTGGGCGATAGACAGGTTTTATATTGGTTTCTTTTAACGCACGTTCGTAGGCTTCTGGCAAAACGTGGTTAATAGCCTCGTCATAAAAAATATCTTTGCCATAAAGTTTTTCGATAACTTTGCGCGGGGCTTTTCCTTGCCTAAAGCCCTGAACCGAGATTTTACTTTTATTACGATTGTATGCGTACAGCAAGCCCTTTCCAAACTCGGTGGGCGTAATCGTAAATGTTAGTTTAATTTTATTTTTTTCTACGCTTTCTGCAACGCTAGTATTTTTGTCGCTTGCACTCATACAAACCGTGCCTCCTTGAAAATATGTTTAATATTGATGGCTCATAGCAATCACACTACATATTATAAACATTAAATTTTACAATGTCAAGACAAACTGATATTAAAAATTTTATTTGACTAATTTTTAATTTGTGATATAATTATTGTGTAGAAATTATTTTGTCCTTAAGGAGGAATTGCTGTGTTTCTTGGATTTTTTGCAGGTTTGGCGGCTATGCCGTGGTGGGGTTGGTTGATAATCGTACTACTTTTGGTTGTGCCGTTTTTGGCTTTTTTTCTGGTCAAACCAAAAGGTATTAAAGTTGAATTTGTTGTTGACCCGCGCAAACGCTCTTTTTTTCAATTTTTGAAAAAAGACGAGTTACTTATAGAACCAACCGATTTTAAGCGCGAGGGCTTTGTTATTGAAGGCTGGTATTTGAAAGATAAAAACGATGCCAAGCACAGATGGAACTTTGCAACCAAAGTTGATAAAGAAATGACCTTGTTTGCAAACTGGACCCGTGAACGTCCTGGCGGGCCCACTGGTGGAACTCCTGTTGCCGCCGAAGATTATAGCTTAGATGGAGCATCCGATACTGTTACTGCGTAATTTATTCCCAAACAAATAGCGGGCGGATTCGCCTGTCGAAATGGCAGGTATTATCCGTCCGTTTTTTTGCGTTTCGCTAATTTTTCAAATCGCTTGCAAACGCCGTTCGGTAGCTTGGCAGGTGCAAAAATCCGTATACATAGTAAAATATTTCTTCTTTTGTCGCCACATTCAAAGCATGGAAATTTGTTGCATTATGTCATGGTTTACTAATTTTTTAGGTTTTCCTCGCCTTTGTATCTGCGAACGCCTTTCAATCTCCTCTGCCGACATCGTTTGTGAAATGCACAACAAAACCTCTTCCAATCGAGAGTTTATTTTTAAGTTGCGTTCAGATTTTCGGCGGATAATTCCATGACAACCGACTGGCGAAATGTATATTTCTTTAGGCGCGTTGCTGTCAATTATATTTTTCATATCGCCAAAAATCGCATTTTGCGGAATTTCTGAAACATTGATAAATCCATTTTCGCAAATTATTGGACTTTCGTGAAAATCCCAAAAATTGCCGTTGCCAACAAATTTATCATCAAAGGAAAATTTACTTTGTTGCTCCGCTAAAATCCGCTCGCCCAACCACCGCACAACAGGAATCGCCCAAGAATTGCCCACAGCTTGATAACGATTGGTGCGTTTTGCAGTTACTATATTTGTGTAATTATCTGGAAACCCCATTAAACGCTCGCATTCAAGTGGCGAAAACCTGCGAATACGCCCATTTTGCACAACATACAGAGAGCCATTATAAGCGGCTGCATTGCCGTTCCATTTTGTGCCGTATGACGAATACAGACAATCCGTATATTCTCGGAAAATTTCAAAATTATCGCCGTTTTTGGTAAAATTTAATTCCGAATTTGGGTATTTTACGGATTTCAACTGATTTTCACAATGCTCAAAAAGTATGTTTGCAACATCTAAATTGCCCGCTAAAACGTACAAACGCCGCCGTTGCTGTGGTAATCCAAAATATTTAGCATCTAAAACTCGCCAAGCTACATTGCGTTTGCCTTTGATAAATCCTGCATTTGCCCACTTTTTAGGGGCTAAAACCTCGTTCAAACCTGCCAAAGAGGAAATAAAAGAGCCGAAAGCGTTCGTTTTGTCCTTTAACACGCCCTCTACATTTTCCCAAAAAACAACGGTTGGTGGCAAATTGGCATTTTTACGGATTTTATCCGTTGCATTCACAATGTCCACGAAGGCAAGCGTTAAATTCCCTCGGTCGTCCGCTAAACCTTGTCGCCAGCCAGCCAAAGAAAACGCTTGACAAGGAGTTCCGCCGCAAATTAAATCAGGAGCGGCTATTTTTTCCTCCAATATTTTGTTCGCAAGTCCTGTCATATCGCCGTAATTTGGAATTGTAGGATATTTTTCCGCAAGCAATTTACTGGGAAAATCGGCAATTTCCGCAAACCATTCAAATGTTAACCCCAAACCCTGCCAAGCTACCGAAGCTGCCTCAATCCCAGAACACACGCTACCAATCGTCTTTATTGCCATTTTTGCACCTCATTGTTACTTATAGTATGTAGACATATAAGTCTAATTTATTATATCATAAAATCAAAAAGAAAGGAAGTGCCAAATGGAAATTGCGGAACTTTTCGCAAAAACAATGCGATTAACACGGGAAAAATTGGGCTTGTCGCAGGAGAAATTGGCAGAAGAATGCGGCTTGCACAGGACGTACATTAGTTTTGTTGAGCGTGGCAAGCGGAACATTACCGTTTTGAACGTGGACAAAATTGCAAAAGGCTTGCAAATAGAGCCTTACAAACTATTTATGGAGGAATATTTGAATGATTTGCTGCGAGAACGCCAAGATTAAGGTCAACGAACAGCAATTAAAAATCCATGCGAAAGCGACGGAGAAATATGTTGACGTAAGTTTTGCCTTGCCACACGGCAATTGGCACGGTTGGATTCCTGTGGAATACCGCAGAACAGGCGTAAATTTGCAGACGGACGAGGAGATTTCTGATTATATTGAAGAAATTTACAGCATAATGGCAAAAACGCCACCGTCAGAATGGCTTTTTGCCGAGGAGCAATTTTGGCGAGAAGAAAAGTCAAATGCCGCTACAACCAAGGAATTTTTTGACATATTAGCAAAAGGTGGTTGGAAATGTAGCAAGCATGAGTTGCCACAAAATCCCAATTTTGCTAGAAGAATCCAAGATTTGAAAGAATTTGGCTACACGATAGCCACAGATACTGCGAAATTTTGTCCCATTTGTGAGAAAAATACGACATATATTATTTTATTGCCAATTCCAAGGGTTTTTGCAGGTGGCGGTTATGAAACATGGTCAAAGCATCTTAGAAAGCGGATTTTGGAAGTTTTGCAGCATTACGATGTTTACGAAAGCAAGAAAGCGGCACATTTATTGCCAGATCACAAATTTTCAGAAATTCGTTGGGACGAAAACACAAAAGAGGAAAATTTAGACAGCATGACAGACGAGGAAATCCGCCAAAAATTCCAGTTATTGACCAATCAACGCAATCAGCAAAAACGTGAAGTTTGCAGAACTTGCTTTCAAACTGGCAAACGACAATATCCGTTTGGTATAAAGTATTTTTATCATGGTAACGAAGATTGGGATTTGGCGATTCCTACAAGGGGAAAATCGGCGGAAGAGGGCTGTTTTGGTTGCGGTTGGTATGATATGGAAAAATGGCGGCAGGAATTATTGAAATTGTTGGAAAATTAGCGGAGGGTTCGTAAAATTTGCATTGCACCGCCCAAAATTCGCCTAATTGGGTTTGTGCGGCACTTTTCAATTTGCAGACTTTCCAATATCAACCACTTTTATTTATTTCATATAATATAAAACATTGGACAACTTCCACAAAAAGTTGTATAATTATTTTGTTAAATTATTAAAGTTTAGAGGTGGCAATTTGTCTCAAAAAACCCAAAAAGAGCAGGAAATTCGTCGTCCATTTGGCGGCGGAAACTTTGGCAGGGCTGGTCAACGTTTTATGCGCGAACCCGAAAAGCCGAAAGATTTCTTCAAAACGATAGCTAGATTATTAACTTATTTTAGTGGTCAATGGCATATTCTTGCCCTTATTTTTGTACTGGCTTTGGGTTCTTCGGTTGCCGCCTTAATAAGCCCGTTTCTTATTGGATTAACAATCGATTATTTAATTGAAGAAACGGCTGCTTATACGTTTACGATTATTCTTTTTGGGCTTGTTGCGGTTTATTTTATGGATTCGTTTACGCATTTTTTTCAAAATTGGGTTGTCGCAGGAGCATCACAGCGGCTTGTAAAAACTATGCGAACCGCCGTTTTTGGACGATTGCAAGTTTTGCCAATAAAATTTTTTGATGCACATCCGCACGGCGAACTTATGAGCCGCCTTTCCAATGATACTGACAACATTGCAAGTATTCTCGGAAGTGCTTTAATTTCACTTACTTCTATCGCAATTACTTTGACGGGCGTTTTTACTATGATGTTAATTTTATCTCCCACAATGACTTTTTTTAGCTTGACATCTGTTCCATTATTTTTTATAGTTAGTAAGACGATAGCCAGTCGCACTCGTCTATATTTTAAGGAACAACAAACTTCTTTAGGTCGCCTAAATGCCAAAATTGAGGAGGACATAACTGGAATGGCAGTAATAAAAGCCTACAGTTACGAAAAGCACTCCATCGAAGAATTTGCCAAAATCAACGAGCAACTACGATACAGCGGAACGCAAGCACAAATTTGGTCGGGATTTATTATGCCCGCAATGAATATTATCAACAGTTTAAGTTTTGCAATAGTTGTGTTTGCAGGTAGTTTTTTGGCAATAAACGGCTACATCACAATCGGAATTATTGCCACGTTTATTGCGTATTCGCGGCAATTTGCACGACCATTAAACGATTTGGCATCTACATACAATCAATTTCAATCGGCTTTGGCTGGCGCAGAACGTGTTTTCGGCATTTTGGACGAACAAGAAGAACCGCCAGATACGCCAACTGCAATAATTTTATCTGAAACAAAAGGCGACATCTTGTTCAAAAATGTTGACTTTAGCTATAAGCCCGATTTACCCATAATTACAAATTGCAACTTTCATGCACCGCCAGGTTCGGTTATTGCGTTGGTTGGTCCAACTGGTGCAGGAAAAACAACAATCGTCAACCTAATAACTCGGTTTTACGATATAAACAAAGGCACAATTACAATAGACGGCATTCCTCTAAATGGTTACACTCGCAACAGTTTGCGGCGCATTTTTGGAATCGTCTTACAAGAAACGTATCTTTTTACGGGAACTTTGCTAGATAATTTGCGTTACGGGCACGAATCCGCCACAGAAGAAGAAGTAAAGCAAGCGGCAAAATTAGTCGGCGCAGACCATTTTATTTCGCAGTTGCCAGACGGCTACAACACAATTTTAACCGAAAATAGCCGAACATTAAGCCAAGGACAACGGCAACTTTTAGCAATTACTCGTTGCGTATTAGCAAATCCAGCAATTTTAATATTAGATGAAGCAACTTCTTCGGTGGACACACGTACCGAGATTAAAATACAATCCGCCATGAAAATGCTAATGAAAGGGCGTACAAGTTTCGTTATTGCGCACCGCTTGCGAACCATCGTAAACGCCGACGAAATTTTAGTAATAAACCAAGGCAAAATAATAGAGCAAGGAAATCATTCTCAACTAATGCAAAAACAAGGCTTTTACAGCAAAATGTTCTCAATGCAAATGGGCGGTTTGGTTAATGAATAAATTTTTAGGAGGACAAAAAAATGGCTCAACAAGTAACAGAATATGACGATTATTTTTCCCCCGAAATGTTGGCAAAAATAAAAATATCGGAAGAACAATTTGAACGTGGCGAATGTATTTCTTTTTCTATGGAAGAACTAACCGCAATGGAAACTGGGGAAATTCCCCAACGTGGCATTGATTTTTTGAAACAACACGGACGGACGGTAAATTTATAATGGGTGGTGTAAATTTTGAAGGCGGTTCTTGGGAAGATTACGTTTATTGGCAAAATCAAGACGAACGAACCGTAGACAAAATAAACGCCCTAATAAAAGACATTCTCCACAACGGCAACGATGGAATCGGTAATCCAAAACTATACGATTTATCAGGCAAATGGAGCAGGCACATCGACGAAAAAAACCGCCTAATATACCAAATATTACCAAATGACGAAATCACAATATACCGCTGCAAAGGACATTACAGCGACAAATAAACTTTTAGGAGGACAAAAAAATGGCTCAACAAGTAACATTAAACATAACAACGGAAAAAGATATAGTAGAAAGTGCCGAATCATTATTCACTAGCTTGGGATTCACTATATCAGATGCAATAAATGCGTTCTTCCGTCAAGCGGTTCGCAAGCAAGCAATGCCTTTTGTCGAAGAACCCGAAATTATCGACTACACAAAAGACGATCCATATTTTACGCCAGAAATTTTGGCAAGGTTGGCTGAATCGGAAGAAAATTTTAGGAATGGTAGAACCATCAGCTTTACGATGGAAGAATTAAGGGCAATGGAAACTGGGGAAATTCCCCAACGTGCCATTGATTTTGAAAATAAATATAAACAGGCGGAAAATTTATCATGAGTAGCGTAATTTTTGAAGGCGATTCTTGGAAAGATTACAAATACTGGCAACAACAAGACAGGCGAACCCTAAAAAAAATAAACAACCTAATTGACGACATTATCCGCAACGGCAACAACGGAATCGGTCATCCAAAACCCTTAACCGCCGATTTATCGGGCAAATGGAGCAGACACATCGACGAAAAAAACCGCCTAATATACCAAATATTACCCAACAATGAAATCGAAATACACCAATGCAAAGGACATTACAGCGACAAATAAAAAAATCCCCCTCGCTAATCACTAACCTAAAACAATAAAAAAATAGCGGGTCAAGGGCACGCGCGTCCTTGCGGGGTTTGCCTGCCCGCCGGCAGGCGGGGGGCAGAGCCCCAAGGTCTTAATCTTTAATCTTGAAAGAAAGGAGAAAAAGTATGAAGAAAAAATTGTTAGCTACAACGAGAGAATCGTTGTCGGCGATATTGCCAATTATATTGATTGTGTTTGCGTTTGCTTTGTTTGTTTCGCCAATGCCAGTTGGGAAATTTGTGCTGTTTTTGGGCGGTGCAGGTTTGCTCATTTTTGGAATGGGCTTGCTTACAACGGGAATGGATTTGGTGCTTATTCCGCTAGGTAACAATATCGGTGTTAGCATGACAAGTACACGCAAAATATTAGTAATTGGATTAGTTTCTTTTGTGATTGGCGTAACTATTGCCTTTGCTGGTCCCGATTTGTGGGTGCTTGCGGGGCTTGTTCCTGGAATAGACGAATGGGTTATTTTGATAACCGCCTCCGTTGGTGCTGGCTTTTCGTTGCTGTTGGCTGTCTTGCGTATAATTTTTGGCATAAGTTTATCCAAAATATTGGTTGTTTGTTACGGCATTCTTATATTTTTGGCAATAATTGCTCCTGGTAGCTTTGTGCCTGTTGCCTTTGATGCTGGCGGAGTTGTTACTGGACCAATATCTGTGCCGTTTATTTTGGCTATGGGCGTTGGTATTGCATCTGTTCGCAGTGATACCGCTTCGCTTGACGATAGTTTTGGACTTGTCGCACTTTGTGTTGTTGGCCCTGTAATGGCTATGTTGGTCATTGGCTTAATGTCTTCGCCAGCTGAATATATTTACACTGCCGCACAACTTCCTTTAATAGAAACAACGCGCGATGTTTTTCACGAATTTTCTTCGCAGTTGCCCTTGCAGGCTTGGGGCGTTTTGCAATCAATTTGGCCTGTATTTGCCGTGTTTCTTATATATCAAGCAATAACACGAATGTATCATCCAAAAGAATTTTTGCGTATGCTTATCGGTTTCGGTTATACTTATTTCGGACTTGTCTTGTTTATGATGGGCGTTGAAGTTGGGTTTATTCCCATTGGGCAATTTTTGGGATCCGATTTGGCGAACTCTAGCATGAACTGGCTGCTTGTACCTGCTGGCGGCTTGATTGGCTATTTTGTGGTTTCTGCCGAGCCAGCGATTCACGCATTACGCAAGCAAATTGAAGAGGTTTCTATGGGAATTATTCCTGGTGCGGCTGTGCAACGCTATTTGTCGATTGGCGTAGCTGTTGCGCTGGCACTTACTATGGTGCGAATTATCTTTCAAATTTCCATATATTGGTTACTTTTCCCAAGTTACATAGCTGCTATAATTTTGACGTTTTTTGTACCAAAAATTTACGTGGGAATCGCCTTTGATACCGCGGGCGCTGTTACGGGCCCAATGACTTCTTCGTTTATTTTACCGTTTGCTATTGGTGCTTGTTTGTACCCAGAACGCATTATGTTAGATGCCTTTGGTACAGTTGCACTAATTGCAATGACTCCGCCCGTTACGTTGCAAATTATGGGGCTTGTTTATAAGGGCAAAATGCAAGATGCCACCGACAATATTGACGATATTGACGATGACGTTATTATTTTTACAAGTGAGGAATAATTATGAAAATTACACCAGATCAGTCAATGCAAATTTTAATGGCTGTTATTGATCGCTCTAACATCAAAACTATGGTAAAATTATTGGAGAAAAAGGGCGTTTTGCTATTCTTCCAAATAAACGGTCGCGGCACGGCAAAATCGGAAGTGCTGAAAGCCTTCGGTTTATCCGATACCGAAAAAAGCGTTGTTACCTGTATTTTGGAAAAAGCCGAAATTAAACCTGTTATGACTGCCATTATCGAACGGCTAGAACTTAATCAACCTGGCAACGGAATCGCTTTTACTTTTCCGATAACTGCTATTAGCGGCGGTCTTGCAAGGTTACTAGAAAGCGTAGGTGAAGAAAAATTGGAACAAGAAAATATCTTAACGGAACTAGAACGGCAATCGAAACTTAAAGAAAAAGCCGAAACTTCCGAAACAAAAGTAAAACACGAAATGGTCATCGCAATCGTTCGCAGTGGACACAGCGAGGAAATTATGAACGCCGCAAAATTAGCGGGTGCTCGCGGCGGTACGGTTATTCATGCAAGGCAAGCCGCCGCCGACAAAACGGCAAAATTTTTTGGCATTGCCCTACAACCCGAACGAGATTTTGTGCTTATCGTAACCGAAGCCACTAATGTAACAAATTTGCTAAAAAAAATGACAACCGCTTGCGGCATAAAAACGCCCGCAAAAGGTATTATGATGTCTGTTCCTTTAACGCAATGCGTTGGAATTACTTCCAATTTATAGCAAATTATTTTCAAAAAAATAATATTAAAAATGTTGCATTGTAAAAACATATATGCTATTATGGTTATGTGAGATTTATTTTAGGAGGGTTTTTTTATGAACTTTTTTAGAAATGCCAAAATCGGAAAAAAATTGGCTATCGGATTTAGTATTACTTTGCTTATTACCGTGATAATTTCCGCTGTAGGCGTTATGGGAGTTGCTTTTGTTCACACTAGCTATCGTGATACGCTCAACTATCCTGTAGAACGCTTTAATATTCTTGGAAGCATTGACCTTTATATTATGGATGCTAGACGGCTTGTTTTGTTTGCTGTTGCAAATGCCGGCAACGATTCTGCCATCGATAATATCGAACGTGATTTTACTGCCACAAGAAATATAATTTTATCTGAAATAAATGCGTTTAGAAACTTAATGTCTGTTGACCCCACGGTGGACGATCAACGCCGTGCTTTGCGAACAGCACAAATTACTACTGTCGAAAATTATATGCTTGAATGGATGGATGTTGTTGCTCCGCAAATTTTTGCCGCATCTCGTAATAACGATACCGTTGCCGCTATGCAGCTTATTACAGCCACCATGGCGGGTACTTCTGCTAGCTTGCACGATAATTTTGTTGAACTATATACTGAACTAGAACAATCGGTTGACAATACTATTTATGAACTAGAATCCTTTAACATGACAATGTTATTTTCTTTGATTTTTGCGGCGATTGCTGCTGTTGTTATTGGTGCAGTTGTGGCTATTCTTGTAACTCGTAGTATTTCTGGTCCTTTGCAAGAGGTTTCGCAAACCATAAAAAATGTTTCGCAGGGACATTTAAGCGTAAACATCCGCAACACATCTAATACAGACGAAGTTGGCTTGTTGGCACAAAGTACAAAAACCCTTGTAACAACCTTGCAACGCCTTATCCAAGATATGGATCACATGACCAACGAACACGAAAAAGGCGAAGTTGACACTTTTATGAATACAACGCTTTTCCAAGGCGAATATGCCGCTGTTGTAAGTAAAATTAACAACATGGTACGCTCTACATTAGATACGCAAAATAAAGTTGTAAGCACTTTCATCGAAATATCTGGCGGAAATTTTGAGGCAGATATTGAACCATTGCCAGGGAAAAAAGCCCAGCTAAACCTTGCAGTAAACGATATGCGCCGCCGTATTCAATCGGTCAGCAACAACATTAACAAGCTGATTCACGCTGCCGCCGATTTGGGCGATTTGGACGTGAACATTGACGAAGATAATTATGCTGGTGGCTGGCGCGATATTATGCACGGGCTTAACAAAGTAGCAAAGGCTATTGACAATCCAGTTGTAGAAATTCGTGAAGCAATGCGTATGTTAGGCACAGGACGTTTTGATGTTAAAATACAAGGTAATTATGTCGGCGATTTTCTGTCTATAAAAAACGCATTTAACGATGCCGTAAAGTTCTTAAATGATTACATAGAGGAAATTAGCGGCTTGTTATCGGCAATGGCGGCTGGCGACCTTACTCGCACAACGAAACACGAATATATCGGCGATTTTAAGGAAATAAAAACTTCGATTGATAATATTACGCACACTTTGCACAGAACAATCTCGGAAATCGGTTCGGCATCCGACCAAGTTTTGGGCGGTGCAAAACAAATTTCCACCAGTGCAATGGAACTTGCCAACGGTGCAACCGAGCAAGCAAGTTCTGTAGAAGAACTAACCGCATCCATCGATATGATAAATCAGCAAACCCGCGAAAATGCCAATAATGCCGAAAATGCAAGCAGTTTGGCAAGCGGTTCAACCGAAAACGCCCGCAGCGGCAACGAGGCAATGAAAAAAATGCTTGATGCTATGTTGCAAATTAAAAATGCTAGTAACGATATTTCCAAAATTATCAAAGTTATACAAGATATTGCGTTTCAAACCAATTTGCTATCGCTTAACGCATCCGTTGAGGCGGCTAGAGCAGGCGAACACGGCAAAGGCTTTAGCGTAGTTGCCGACGAAGTTCGCAGTTTGGCGGCTCGCAGTCAAACCGCCGCAACCGAAACAACTACTTTAATAGAAAGTTCCATTGAACGTGTAGAAGTTGGATCGGGCATTGCAACAACTACCGCCGAAGCCCTTGATGTTATTGTGGGCAACGCAAGCGAAGTTATGCGTACTATCAAAAGTATTTCGTCATCTTCGCGCGACCAAGCCGAGGCAATCGAGCAAATTAGCATTGGCTTATCACAAATTTCGCAAGTTGTACAAAATAACTCGGCTGTATCGGAACAAACCGCCGCAGCCTCGCAAGAACTAAACTCGCAAGCGGAAGTATTGCACCAGTTGGTTGCATACTTTAAGTTATAAAAATACAAAAGGATAAATCCCACTGCCGATTAGGTGGTGGGATTTACTAGTAGGGGAGACCGTCTCGGCCTGCCTGTCGGCAGACAGGTCGCCCGTTTGCGGGTATTCGCCAGTTTGTAGATATTCGAATGGGGAAATTTCGGGCGGATAATATCCGCCCCTACAAACCGCCAACCGTAGGGGCGGATATTATCCGCCCGCATT
>WRKG01000274.1 GCA_009778185.1 Bacillota bacterium | reverse complement strand
TTTTGACGGAAGACGGCTTGATAAATGCGATAAATTTACCGATAGATAATAAGTATAAAGGGCTTTGTATGGCTTATTTTAATGGGGATTATCCTACAGGGTTGTATGATTATGAGGTTGAAATGCGGAACAAGTTGGGGAATTTGGGGAAAAATGGGGGGTGAATCTCGGAAAGTTTTGGGGTTATTTGGTAATAGGAGTTTATTTTCATTAAATTATACTCGAATAACTTAAAGCAGACTAATATAGAATAAAACGGGAGGATAATATTCGCCCGTTTTTTGTTAAGTTTATTTACTATAAACAATTTATATAGAGCGAGAGACCGCAAACTGTCGCCACTACTGCAGCATTATCAGTGTAGTTTAGCAGGAGAAAGTTTGAGAAAATGGAAGAAGAAAAAACTTGTTTTTGTGCCGAGTGCCGAAGAATTATTTCGCAAGAGAATTTTTCTTTTTAAGGTAAACTTTGATAATCAAACGTCCAAAAAGCACGATGTCTATCAGCATTTTCCCTCCTTCCTAGGATTATCTGGTTACTCTTGAGAACAGCACATATTGGCGAGCAAGCGTTCAATGATAACCCCAGTTTTGCCGATAGAATCAGCAAAACTGGAATTATCAATAGAAACTCCCGAGGAAACCACGAGGTTATTGTATCAGATGAAGACAAAAATACAAGGGAGACTTCTAAAAAAGTTTTCATAAGCAACTTTTTAATATTTCTACATTTTTGAGGAAAATAAGCCCTGCAAGCAACAAAACTATATTTTGCCGAAACTTTTTGCAAAAAACCAAGCCCTCGCAAAAAGCGAGGGCTGTGTTTGTTATTACGTAAGTTTTATTGCCTTGCTTGCCGAGGGTTAGCGTCTGCTAAACTGCTGGATAGCACTCACTATTGGTAGGTGGTTGCCACCTTGTGCCTCAGCACTCCAATGCAGGTTTTCTACGGAAAGCAAAAAATCTTCATGTAGACGGATTTCCCAACCAACGCCAAGATGAGTGTGTCCAGGAGTCAATATATTTCTCCTGTGTCCATCTGAGTTCATCCAACGTGAAACGGTTATTGCAGGGTGCTGATCGAATCCGCCAGCGTAATTTTCCATGACATGACCACCTGTCCAACCTGTTCGTCTTGCTCTATCGGTTGCCGTTGAGCCGTCTGGTCCGATGTGATTACGCATTCCAGGTGTTCCAGCCGTTATACGTGCCGAACGTCCAAGCGAATCATCCCACCGCACAGGAGGCAAACCGTGTTCTCTTCGGACTCGATTGGTATACTCGAAAATCCCTTGTTCCATGGTTTCTTGAAACTCTTGCAAATGCTCGGCGACAATCCAGTCCAAAATCTCCTCATCCGTCATGCCGTTGTAGCGACCGTAGGCGAGCATATATGGCAAAAAGAATGGATTATGTTCCTCGTAAAAGGCGAAGAAATAGGGGCTGTCCACAAGCCAAGGTGATCCCACGTTCAGGCGTTCAATAAAATTTTCTGCACCAGTCCCAAAGACATCATAGGAAATTGTACTTGCAAACATTATCGTTATAAATCCCGCATCGACATCATAGCCCACACCAATTCGACTTGGTCTTACGCCCGAACTTCCAGTACGGGTCGGAATAGTTTGAAGTCCAGGCATAGGTCCGCTAAAAAACCGTTCAGCAACTACTTCAGGGGTAAGCTCGCCAAGGTAAATATGATGAGCTCGCAATGGTCTTGGATTTGTTGTGATTGTGTAGGTTTGAGTGTTTGCATCAAGCCAACCATATGGACCTTCTCCGTCAGTGCCCTTACTGGCACGCCATTGGGCTATCGTTGCTAAATCGTCGTCCCAAAGTAAAGGTTCACCTCGCATCATCTCTAGCCAGGGTGGTCCAGGCTCTGTGCTGGCTCTACGAAGGTTTATTGCCTCGGCTACAGCCTTTTCAAAAGCGGCAATCTCTGGGTTTGGGTTGTGTGTTATCGGGCGTTGCTCGGGCAAAACCCACGCAGGGACACGTTCGCTGACGGCAAAATCCTCACGAACTGCATTATTTTCGGTCGGCACATCCGCCGCCGATACTTGCACTGCTGGCATTGCCGCAACTGACATTACTGCTGCCGCTGAAATTGCTACGGCTTGCTTGGTTCGTCTGCTTAACTTACGCATGAGACCTGTCTTGCTCGTCTTGCCTGTTGTTGCTGGTGTTACTGCCCTAAATCTTGGGGCGAATATTGATTTTCCCATGGAAAATCCCTCCTTCTAAAATTGACCAATCGCATGATTAAGTCGCATCGTGGCACATCGTAAAATGCCGCAATACCTTGTGAATACACCGTAAGCATATCGTGAAAGTATCATACAATTACGTCAGTCGCCGCTTTGGGCTTTGCTCGGCTTTAGCGAGACAGCCCTGTGATAATTTCTGTGGAAATCAGCCCTAAATTTTTGGCGATTTTCAGCTAATGGAAATATCCGTTGACTTTCGGCGTTTCTCCGCTAGACAAGTTGGCGTGCGACTTTATGCTCGGATTTACGCTTAGCACAGATTTAATAAAACTTACTTCATTAGAAGTGCGTATGCTAAGCCGAGACTGCTAGAATACCTAATGATTAGTATTTTAGCACAGATGTAGGGGGATGTCAAGGGCTAATTTATGAAAAAGTTGGGATTTTGTGGATTTTGTTTTATTTGTAAGGTGCTTTTTCTATGCAAAAGACGAAGATTGACGGAAATTGACTGTTTTGGGTCAATGTAATAGACTGTAATCATGATTGAGCGGATAATTAGTTTTGAGAAATAGATTTATGGGTTTGAAGTTTTGGTGATTGATGAGACACAAAATATTGACAATACTGCAAAAAAGTGCTGTAATAAAAAAGTAGTCAATGTGGCGTTCTTTAATTACACTTTTATTTGAAACGAAATCCCGTTGCCAATGTATAGCTTTAATAGAAAAATCTATTGAAATTACTAATGAAATTCTTTGTTTTCTCGATTTTTTGGGCGATTTGCGCTATATATAAAAAGTGAATATAATAAGCCAAAAGCGTGCTGTGAAAAATTGAAACTTGAAATAGATAAGCAAGTAAAAATTCAACAACAAATAGTTACTTGATAAAGAACTGTTTGTTGGAGTACAAAGCAAACTGATATTAGATTATAATCAAGAAATGGGGTATTAGAAGTATGATATTTATCAGAAAAATTTTGAAATTACTTAAAGCCAACTGGGTTAAGAAACTTCACAAAAATTTTTTCCAAAAATGAAAAAGAGGAAACTCAAAACTTTTTAGAACAAGATTACTCGCAGTATGTAAAAAGCAAGGAGCAATATTATTTTTATTATGACGAAACGATTAACTATATTCTCAACATATTTTCGATAAAGAAAGTTTAATTGAAGAAATAATGGAAGATTTCCCCCTTAAATTACCCAATTTAAGCGAAACACAATATTCTTTTATAGACTCAAAATCCAATAAGGAAATACAAATTTGCGACTGGATTGTTGGTATATTGAGCAGAACTTTTGATTTTTTGAGAAACACTAACCAAAATGAAATAGCAATTTTCTACAAAAGCCTAAATGAAACACAAGAAAAAAATATATATCTTTTGGAAGAATTAATAAATTCCTCGAAAAACAAAGAATTCATAGATATGCGTGATGGTTTTGTTATCGAATGAAGACTGGAATATATTATTAACTTTATGGAAAATAAGAATAGGGTTTCAACAAAGTCAAAAAGAAATTCGTTTTTGGAATATGAAATCTTAAATTTTAATGCACAAAAACGCAACCAACAGTTGCTTGACAAAAATTTTCGCCTATATTATAATGTTTTTATAAGGTTAAAAGTTGAAACGCAACCAAATTTGGAATTTTGAAAGGAGATTTTTTATGATTATTACCATTATTATGTCGGTGTGTGCGATGTTTTTTGCTTTTATAACGTGGGCTTGCCTGTTAAAAAAAGGCGGTTGCAACTGGATTTTACTAAGTGGCGAAAGCATTGTTGACAAGGAAACAAAACAGCTGTTTAGGGCGCGGCACGATGTACCCGCCATGAATAGGTATATGGCGAAAACTGGCTATTTGCCGCTTGCCGTAACATTTACGCTTTTTGCAGTTATTTACGGTTTGGGCGATTATGGATTTGGCATCATCGAAACAGTCGCTTGGCAAGATATTGCTATTTTGGCTGTCGGCGTGGCTATTTTGGCGGTTTGTGTTAATGTTGTTCGGGTTTATTTGCAGGTTATCGGCGGCAAATTTGAGCGTGGTAAACTGGAAAATTGAAACTTGAAATTGGATTTACTGGGTTTAATTTTGGAATTATTGCAAAAGGCTAGGAGAAATCCTAGCCTTTTTGATGCAAATTCAAGTTTTAGAAACTAGCCTTTATTTTGGCGATTTCTAGTGCAAGTTGACGTTCTTTTCTCGTTTGTTTCTTTTCAAAAATGGGTCTTTTTAATGGTGTGCCAGAATTTTTGAAAAATACACAAAAATGTATAACATAAGCAGTTATCCAAGAGCCAAAAACTCCGCCATATATAACGTCTTCATTCCAAGGGAGTACATATCTTAGAAAAAAAAATACCAAAGCCACTAGCGGATAAATTGCAGGCACTGCAATAATCGAGTGTAAAATAAAAAATTTGCGAGCCTTAATGCGTTGTTCAGCTAGCAGTACAATCCACGATTCTTCAGCGGATTTTGTTGGTTTTGTTGCAGTAAATTCAGTTTCAAGTTCAAGTTCAAATTCAGCGGTATCTTCCGCAATAATGGCAGTTTCGGGGACAACGAAATTTTCCATGCCAGCCCCAAATTTCAGTGCGGTTTGGGATTCGTCTGTCCAAGCGGCGCGCTGTTGTTTAACAAGTTGCTTTGCACGGCGCATAAATGTTTCGCCTATTTTGTTGTCGTTGCTGTCGTATAAGGCGATTTTGCTTTCTTTTGATGTTGTTTCCATGGGATTTATCAATCCTTTCAATTTTTATTTTATGCAACGGCTGTTTTTTGTGCTTTCGCACCTCTGAGTGCCTCCTCAATTTGCATGGTTTTATTATAGCAAAGTTTTTTGGTTGATGCAATTTTTTTGGATTTTGTAAACCCAAATTTAACGGAAATAGCTTGAAATCGTTTTTATAATTTTTGCCACAACAGTAAGGATAGTTTCGGGTACAATAAAAATTTCCATGCCAGGCACAAATTTTATGGCAGTTTGGGATTCGTCTGTCCAAGTGGCTCGCTATTGTTTAACAAGTTGCTCTGCACGGCTCATAAATGTTTCGCCTATTTTGTTGCCGTCGCTGTCGCATAAGGCAATTTTGCTTTCTTTTGATATGCTTTCCATGGGATTTATCAATCCTTTCGTTTTTATTTTTGTGCTATCACTTTACGAATGTCTCTTAAATTTGTATAATTTTATTATAGCAAAATTTTTTTCAATATAATTAAAATTTGTTTGATAACAATAGCGGGCGAATATTATCCGCCCGTTTTCTCCTGCATCATATTAAAATTTATTTCTCCAAAAAATATTCCGCATATCACGTAAAAACGCAATATGCGGTTGTTATAGTAAATCAACTTAACAAAAAATGCGGGTCACCTGCCCGCCGGCAGGCGGGAGGGCGCGTGCGTCCTTGCGGGTTCGGGCAGCCTGCCTGTCGGCAGACAGGCGCCCGAGGTTTTAGCACTGGAAAATTTTCGCTACTGTTCCTCTTTCGGCAAAATTGCATTAAGTAAAATTCCCAAAATAGTAGCAATCGCTAATCCCAAACTATCCAGCGGAATCGCCGTATCGCCTATGTTAAAACTTATCGGATTGCCAAAATTTAAGCCTAATCCAGTTACGAAAATTACCGCAACAATTATCAAGTTGCGATTGTGATTAAAATTGATTTTCGCCTCGACCATGGTTCGCAAGCCAACGGCGGCAATCATCCCGTATAAAATAAACGAAACGCCGCCAATAATGGCATCTGGAATGCTGTAAATAATTGCGGCAAAAATTGGCGAAAACGCCAAAACGATTGCATAACAAGCCGCCAACATCAGCACACGAGCATCTTGTATTTTTGTGAGAGCGATAACGCCCGTGTTTTCGCCGTATGTTGTCGTTGCAGGCCCGCCGAAAAATGCCGAAAAACACGTCGCAAGCCCGTCGCCCATTAACGTGCGGGGCAATCCTGGTTTGCCCTCTACAAAATCCTCTTCGCAAATGGTTGACAAAACTACCATGTCGCCAATATGCTCCACCATTGTCGCCAGCGCGAACGGCAACATTACTATTATTGCAACAATATCAAAGCGTGCTATTGTAAAGCCTGGCAAGCCCACAGGCGGCGCTGCGGCAATTTGCGTAAAGTTGAAAATTGCACCGCCGTCCAAATTGGTGAATCCCAAATTGTGCAACAAAAGAGCAACAAAATAGGTGATTACTATGCTCAAAAACAGCGGAATCACCTTCAACATACCTTTGCCCCAAACCGAGGCTATTAAAACAATTACAAAAGCAACCACCGCCAACAACGGATTTGTCGCCGATTGGTTAATCGCAAACGGGGCAAGCATTATCCCAATTAAAACAACAACTGGACCCGTTACCACTGGCGGAATGAACTTCATTACCCTTTGCACTCCAATCAGCTTGATTACCGCCGCCATAAGCAAATACACAAAGCTGACAACAAATATTGCGCCGCCCGCATATTGCAACTTTTCCGCCTGCGACATTCCCGAGCCAGCGTAAATTCCGTATACGGGATCGGTTATTGCCTGGATTCCCACCAGAAAGGCGAAAGATGAACCCAAAAACGCTGGCACACGTCCTCTTGCGAAGAAATGGAAAATAAGCGTTCCAACGCCAACGCCGATTAGCGTTACTTGTACGCTAAGTCCGCTAATAAGCGGAACTAGCACAGTTGCGCCGAACATCGCAAACATATGTTGCAACCCCAAAAGCAACGTTTTGGGAACGCCTAACTGTGCAAATGAATCCTTGATGATGCCATTTTTTTCTGTTGACATAAAAGCCTCCTTGAAAATTTTTATTATCACACTCAATTTTGCATTATATCACAAGCTGATATATTTTGTCAAAAAAATTTTTTTGGGATTTAGCAAAATTTCCCAAAAAAATTTTTGCAATATTTTCAAAAAAACTTGCAACAAAAACAAAAATATGGTAATCTTGTATAGTACAAATTTGATCTAGGTGTAATTTTGCACCAAAGGAGGACTTAATTTGAGTAACATACCAACCGTAAATTTAGGAATCGTCGCTGTTAGCCGTGATTGCTTTCCTATTAAACTTAGCGGAAGTCGCAGAGATGCTGTTGTGGCAGAACTTGCCAACAAAAACGTAAAACCCTTTGTAGCCAACACTGTAGTTGAAAACGAAAAAGATGCACTAAAAGCCCTTGACGAACTTAAACAAGCCAAAGCAAACGCATTGGTAGTATATTTGGGCAACTTTGGACCCGAAGGTCCCGAAACTTGGATGGCACAAAAATTTGACGGTCCTGTTATGTTTGTAGCAGCCGCCGAAGACGATAATTTGGTTGACGGGCGTGGCGATGCCTATTGCGGTATGCTTAACGCATCCTATAATTTGGGCTTGCGCAATATGCGTGTGCATATCCCAGAATATCCCGTTGGTACGCCTGCCGAGGCTGCCGAAATGATTCGCGAATTTATCCCAATCGCTCGCGTGCTTATTGGGCTTTCTTCGCTCAAAATTATCACTTTTGGCCCTCGTCCTTACGACTTTTTGGCTTGCAACGCTCCAATTAAGCCACTTTACAATTTGGGCGTTGAAATCCAAGAAAACTCCGAACTTGACCTGTTTGCAACTTTTAACGACCACAAAGACGACCCTCGTATCGAAAGCGTTGTAAAAGATATGCAAGAAGAACTTGGAATCGGCAACAAACATCCTGGCGTTTTGCCACGGCTTGCACAATTCGAACTCGCTCTGCTTGATTGGATTGAGAAAAATGCTGGCGGTTGCAACTATGTTTCCTTGGCGGATAAATGTTGGCCAGCGTTTCAAACACAATTCGGCTTTGTTCCTTGTTATGTCAACAGCCGTTTGGCAACTCGTGGAATCCCTGTTGCTTGCGAAGCCGATATTTACGGGGCGTTATCTGAATATATTTTGACTGCCGCTACAGGTTGTCCACCAAGTATTTTGGATATTAACAATACCGTTCCCAAAAAAATGTACGAGGCAAACAAAAAAGAACTAGAAGGCTACGCACACAGCGATTTGTTCATGGGATTCCATTGCGGAAACACTCCAGCTTGCCACGTTAAAAACCCAGAATTACGCCATCAACTTATTATGAAACGCCTACTAGAGCCTGACGGCGAGCCTGACATCACACGCGGTACATTAGAAGGACAATTTAAGCCAAGCAAAGCTACTATTTTCCGCCTACAATCCACTGCTGATGCCACTTTGAAAAGTTACATTGCCCAAGGCGAAGTAAAAGACATCGACCCAGAATCGTTCGGTAGCATTGGCGTTATCGCAATCCCACAAATGGCACGGTTCTATCGCAATGTTCTCATCGAAGATAATTATCCGCACCATACCGCAATAGCTTTCGAACACGTTGGCAAAGTTCTACACAGCGTAGTCCGAATTTTGGGAGTTAGCAAAATTTCCTATAACCAACCCGCTAATTTGCCTTATCCCACAGAAAATCCGTTTTGCTAAATAAAACCAAAACAACCAGGGCGAAAATCGTTCTGGTTGTTTTTTACCTGTAAACATAGTCAACTTAAAAACCGTGGGCGCTGCCCACACCCGCAAGGACGCGCGCGCCCTTGACCCGCATTTTTTGTTAAGTTGATTTACCACAAAAAAGAAAGGTGATAAAATGCCAAATTATCTGACAATAAACAGCAAAATTAAAGATGTCTACAATTCGCCGCTTGGGCGAGATGTGGTTGACAAAATTTTGCTACAAATGGGCGTTAGTAACAAATTTGTAACCAATATTTTTGTGAGAAATTTTAGGTTGAAAACTTTGGCAATTTTGTTAAAAAAGCACCTTGACAAAGATTTTTTCGATACATTACTAAATTTGCTAAATCAAGATGCAAATCTCGTGTTGACAAACTCGCCTAATCAGCCAATAACGCCCATTTGGTGGAAAGAGGCTGTATTTTACCAGATATATCCACGTTGCTTTTGCGATTCTAATGCGGACAAAATCGGCGATATTGCGGGAATAATCAGCAAATTAGATTATCTTAAAAGTGTCGGAATCGACGCAATTTGGCTTTCGCCAATCTACGATTCGCCCAATGACGACAACGGTTACGATATTAGAAACTATTACAAGATAATGCAAGAAATGGGAACTATGGAAGACTTCGAACTACTAATTTCTGCCGTAAAAGCCAAAAATATGAAAATTATCATTGATTTGGTGGTAAATCATACTTCTGACGAACATGAATGGTTTGTCGAAGCACTAAATAATCCCAGTTCAAAATACCGAGATTACTACTTTTTTAGAGAATCGGAAACGCCGCCCAACAACTGGACATCGTTTTTTAGCGGCTCTGCATGGATTTATCACGAAAAGCAAAATATATGGTCGCTAGGATTATTCTCCAAAAAACAGGTTGACCTAAATTGGGATAATCCAAATTTACGCAACGATATTATTAAAATGATAAGTTGGTGGCTGCAAAAAGGAGTTGACGGCTTTCGGCTGGACGTAATAAATTACATATCTAAACAGCCGAATTTACCCAACGGAAACCCTGTAATAGGCAATCTTATGGGATTTTTCGGCGTGGAAAATTATTTTTATGGACCAAACCTGCATAAATATCTGCACGAAATAAAAACAAAAGCCTTTGAGCCATTCAACGCCTTTAGCGTTGGCGAAACGCCAGGAATCGGCATACAAACGGCAAAATTACTTACAGCCGAGCAACGCAAAGAATTAGACACGGTATTTTTGTTCGACCACCTAGAAAACCCAGGAAAAACCCGCTTTGATGACTATAAATACGATTTGAACTATCTCAAAAAGTACCTGATAAATGTATCCGAAGAATACCCAAATGATTGCTGGCTGTCGCTTTTTTACGATAATCACGATAATCCGCGAATGGTATCTAAAGTAACTGACAACCCAAAATTACAGCCGTACTTAGCAAAATTACTGTGCGTTATACAGCTTACTTTGCGTGGCACGCCCTTTATATACCAAGGTCAAGAGTTAGGCATGACTAACCAAAATTTCACAGATATATCCCAGCTAAAAGATGTGGAAAGCATAAATTTATACAACGAGTTGCTACAAACAATGGACGAAACCGCCGCATTTGCTCGCATTTTGGCAGGTACAAGAGACCACGCAAGGGCGATGATTCCATGGGAAATTGTCGCAACCTTGGAAACAGACGAAACGTCAACCTTAAATTTTTATAAAAAGGCGATTGCTATTCGCAAGCAAAACAAACCGCTAATATACGGCGAAACTTCCTTTGTAAAAAAAGCCAAAAAAAATTATTTTGCATATTATCGTTTTATTGACAACGCAAAATTTTTCATAGAAAGCAATCTCTCCGAACAAAAATTAACCTCAAAAATCCCACAAAATAGCCAAAAACTACTACTTTGCAATTACAAAACCCCAAACGAAAACTATATGCAACCCTACGAAAGCAGAATTTGGCAAATGTAAATTTTTTTACCCTCCGCCAATAAAAAATTGCGGGTCAAGGGACGCGTTCCTTGCGGGGTTTGCCTGCCCGCCGGCAGGCGGGGGGCAGCGCCCCAAGGTTTTGCCCCAAGGTTTTAATTATTTTTCCTCGGCAAGGATTTGGATTATGTCGCCGTATAGGGTTTTGGCGGAGTTTTTCCAGTTGTTTTGGATTAGACGGGCTTGTTCGCGCGTGTCAACCGAGATTGAGAGTTCCATTAGAACTCTGCCCTCTTCGTAAACGCCGCATTTTACTAAAAATTCGTTGTTTTCGGAATCGGGGAAAAAGATTGCGGTGTTTTCGAAGGAACGTTTTATCTCTTTTATGTTGTCTTTTATATAATGGTTGATTTTGTTGCGGATTGACGGCGGTATGTGCTTTTCGAAGTATTCCAAGGTTTTTAGCCCTTCATCGGTTAAAGTGTAGCGTGTTGTGTTGTTGTCGGCGATTGCATCCAAATAGCCGCCGTCAACCATCTCGCTTAACGATTGCTGCAAAGTGTAGTAATCCATAAATTCGGCTGGGATAATGTAATCCGTTAGCTGACTGCGCGATAACGGCAAATCCATTCTGTCCAGTAAATACAGGATTAGCAATTTTGTTTGTGTATTTTCAATTTCCATTTTAGCAAGTCCTTAATATTTAGATTCATTTAGCTGTAAAATTTCTGCTAACATTGTGTTATCAATTAAATTTGCGTTTATTTCCCATTTTTTGGCAAAATAATTTGCCCATTCTTGCTCAATAAATTTGCCGTCGTCGGGAAGTGATAATTTGCGTTCCATGTAATCGTGCAGCAGTTCTATTTCTTGGGGCGTTAAAACTAGATGTTTCAAATGTTCGGTTGCTAAAGTGCTGATTACTGGCGGATTGTCCGATCTAGTTGGCGAAAAATTGCTGTCGTAATGTTCGGCAACAACAACCGTACCAGCAACCATGTCTCCGATACGTTTATGCTTTTGTGAAAATAATATAACAAATATTCCAATATAAAAAATATCTAAAACCGACCTAAATAAATTGCGGATTAACGATTGCGTAAATCCTAAAGGTTGCCCATTATCCAAAATAACGCGCAAGCCAAAAATTTTTTTACCAATGGATTGACCATTAAGCAACATTTCCAAAATAATAAAATAGCAGAAATAAATTACAAACCATGATATAATTAAAAAGCTAAGTGCAAAACCTTCAAGCCCATCAAGTGCATAAAAATTGTAGTCGTAAACGCCAAACAAGATAATTACAGCAATCAAAAGACAAGCCAAAATTTGAATGACAAAATCAATCACAAACGCAGCAAGGCGCGAACCTGCACCAGCAAGCCTGTACTCTATTTCGATGTTCGCAGGCGTTAAAACGGTATGAATTTTCATAATAATATACCTTTCTTAAAATAGGAGAATATTTATGACAGAAACCCAATTTATCAAGCAAAACGAGCAACGTTGGCAACAACTAGAAGCATTTAACACAACTTTGCAACGCAAAGGCATTAAAGCCCTTTCGCGGCTAGAAATACGAAACTTTGCCGAAACTTTTCGTTCGGTCGGTTATCATTTAGCGTACGCAAAAACGCATTTTCCGAACAGCAATCTAATAGCGTATCTTTCGCATATAGTGGGCGTTGCCAATAATTATTATTACGTTCGCAAACATGGCAACCTAAAATCGGTTACAACATACATATTATACGGATTTCCAAAGGCTGTGCGGCAAACTTGGCTTTTTACGCTAGTTTCGGCTATTTTATTTATGTTTGGGATGCTATTTGCCTATGTTTATGTTTCTAGCGATGTCAACAACTTTTCCCAAATTTTCCCAGCCGAAATGGGCGAAATAAACCTTGGCGAAGGCGAAGTTGTTTGGGATTATCCACTTATGAGTGCTATAATTATGACGAACAATATAAGGGTTGCTATAATGGCGTTAGTTTTTGGCATTAGCGGAGGAATCGGCACAGTGTACATCTTATTTTTTAACGGGCTTACCTTGGGATCGCTAGCAGCCTACATTGACATAATGGGATCTCCCAGTGATACGCTTATTTTTTGGTCGCTTATTTTGCCGCACGGTGTACCAGAATTATTAGCAATATTTATCAGTGGCGCGGCAGGGCTTATTATTGGGAAATCGTTGCTAATTCCAGGAAATTACACTCGCAAAGATTCCGTAATAAAAGGCGCAAAAGAGGCAATGACGTTAGTTCCTGGCATTGTTTTAATTTTAATTTTGGCAGGGCTTATCGAAGGATTTTTTACGCCGCTTGGGATTATTCCGCAAGCTAAGCTAGTTTTTGCCCTAATAGTAGCTATTGCCCTCGGAATTTACATTCACAGAGTGCCAAAACGCTATTCGACAACCGAAAAATTATCTCGTTAAACACAAATAATATTATAGCATATATTTTAATTTTTACAAAGATAATTTTACAGGTTTGTTCGTAATATTGCCAAACAAAAAAACGGGCGGTTGACAATTTGTAGTCCGCCCGTTTTATTCCGCATCAAATTTTATTTTCGTGCAAATAACGCAACCGATAACAATTCATTGCGGTAATTTTCAGCTTTTTCATAAGACGATGATTTGCCGCACCGCCAGCCGCCGCGCCAACTACTGGCAATATTTGTAACAATTTGGAAATATCCATATAATCTCGATATTCGATTTGCAATTTTTCCCAATTCATTTCGATTTGTTCGGAGTGTTCGTTCCAATTTTTCATAATGGGAAATAGCTCTAATCGGCGAGCGTCGCCGCAATATGCCAACTGAAAAATATGCAAAATAAACAGCCGTTCAACTTTTTCGTCAGGATTATAGCCGTATAATTTACAGCAATCAAACAAAAATTTAACTTTTACGGTCATTAAAGCAGGTAAATCGCCTAAATTGACCAATAATCCGCCTAAACCGAAACCAACGCCTTGTGCAACCGCCATTTTGTAGTAAACAGCAAAGGCTCGTTCCACCAAAAAATCGCTTTCAGAAAGTGGCGGTTCGGTAAAAACTTTCTGCTTGGTAAGCAAAGAAGAGCCAGAAATCACGGTTTCAATCATTGTCTTTATTGCCGCCGTTATTAAATCCTGTACTTTTTGGGGAACAATATTTTGAATTTTATTTTGAACTCCTTTAGAAAGGCGGTTTCGCAAGCTAGGAGCGGAAAGCATTTGCTGCTCCCAATTTGTCAACTCTTTTTGTATTGTTTGATAATATAAACTCATTTTTAACCTCGTTTGGGATTTTATATTTTATGTTCAACCTTGTTACAATGCCGATTTTTGTAATTTGTAGGGGGATATTTTGCTAAATTATAAAACAGCACTCAAAACCGTTTCGGCTAATTGTTGGCGGCGTTGTTGCAAGCGGTCATAAATTGCCTTATCGAAAGCCCCGAGAATTTGCGTTGCCAACAATCCTGCATTTGTTGCTCCTGCAACGCCGATTGCAACCGTCGCAACAGGGATTCCTCCTGGCATTTGCACAATGGAAAGCAACGAATCCAAGCCATTGAGTGCTTTCGATTGCACAGGTACGCCAATTACAGGCAAGCAAGTTTTAGATGCAACCATCCCAGGCAAATGAGCAGCTCCGCCAGCCCCTGCAATAATTACTTTTAATCCGCGGTTTTCGGCAGTTTCGGCATATTCAAACATATAATCTGGCGTACGATGTGCCGATACAACTTTTTTTTCGTAAGCAATTTGTAATTCTTCCAAAATGGTGCAAGCGTGTTGCATTGTTTCCCAATCGGAAGTGCTGCCCATTATTATTCCTACAAGTGGATTCATAGTTTTCTCCTTTATAATGCGATATTTTAGCCTTACGGGCGGATAATATCCGCCCCTACGTTTTTGCAAACAAAATTTATTCGCAACAAATTCAAATTTATATACTGTAACTAGTACGCAATTTGAACGTTTTCACAGTATTATCCATTAAAATTGACTGGCTAGATAACTGTTCGCTGGTGGCGGCAATTTCTTCGCTGGTGGCGGAATTACTCGAAACTACATCGGAAATTGCCATTAAAGAGTTGCTAAAATGTTCGATTGCTGTGGCTTGCTCGTGCGAATCTTTGGAAATTTGTGCTGATACAGTTGCCAAATTTTCTATGCAAGCCGAAATTAACGTAAATGTTTGCGTGGTTTTGTCGGCTATTGACACGCCCGACAACACTTTCGATTCAGAACCCTCTATTAAATCGGCTGTTTCTTGGGCGGCTTCTTGCGTTTTCGATGCCAATTTGCGTACTTCTTCCGCAACAACTGTAAATCCTTTGCCGTATTCTCCTGCTCGTGCCGCCTCAACGGAGGCATTTAACGCCAGCAAACTTGTCTGAAATGCTATGTCTTCGATAGTTTTCAAAATATTAGATATATCATTAAACGCAGCATTTATGCTATCCATTGCGTTGACCATTTCGTGCAAATCTTCGTTGCCCGCCGCAGCACTGTTTCGTGCATCTACCGACAACATTCCGACTATATCGATATTGGTCAAATTGCCTTGGATTCCCTCCGTTATTACGGAAATTGTACTTTGTAATTTTTGCGTTTCTATTGCTTGTTGCGTGTTGCCAGCCGCTAAATTGCTACTTCCGTCCGCTAAATGTGCAACGCCTTGATTTACTACATCTGTAGAACTTTCGATTCGTGCCATAATTTCGTTTATCGTGTCAATGAACGTGGTAAAAGAATCCTTTATTGAGCAGAAATCGCCGATATAATCAAGATACATCGCTTGATTAAGATCGTTATCCGCCAATCCGTTAAGCACCGAAGAAATTTCTCCGATGTATTTTGAAATTTTCATAACTGTTTCGTTTATTGCTTGTTGCATAACAAAAAAGTCGCCTTTGTAGTTGCCCATCATGCGTTCGCCGAGGTTTCCGTTAGCAATTTGCTCCATAACGCGCAACGATTCCTGTACGGGATCAACGATAGAATCAAGCAACATATTCATATTTTTCATGGTTGTTGCCCAATCTCCTTCAAAGTTGGCTACATCGGCTCGGGCTTGCAGGTTTCCACGAAGAGATTCCGAGATAAGTTCGCTTATTTCGCGGTCGATGGCTTTGCAAGTTTTGCGAGTGGCTTCGATAATTTCGTTTATAAATATTTTTTTGCCAGGAAGTTCTTCCATGGGAGCGTCAAAATCGTGAGTTGCGATAGTTCCCAAAACTTCAAGCGATTCACGAGTTGTGTCGATGTGCTGTTTTACCATTCCGTTGACATATTTTGCAACCAAACCAAACTGTCCAGGATATTTTGTATCTTCCAAGAAAGTATCAATTTCGCCACGTCGATAATGCACATACGACATATTATGTAAATCGTTCGCAAGATTAGTTACCACAGTAACAACATCGCCAAATTTTTGAGCAAGCAAGCCAGTTTCGTCCGTTGTAGTGGCGTTTACTTGCAAATTTTCCAGTTCGCCGCGCGAGACACTTTCGGCGACAGTCAATAGTTCTCTTATAGGCTTGGAAATCACGGTTGAAACCCAAATTGCAAAAGCGGAAGAAACCAGCAAAACGCCAATTAAAAAGGCGATTGTGGTGTACATAACAACGTTTGTGTATTCTCTAATTATAAAAACTTCTTCGTCAACTAAATCTCGTATATTATTTAATTTGGATTCTATCATAAAATTGATTTGTTCGATGGTTTCTTCGCCAACGGTCAAATAATTTAACGCCTCTCTGTGGCTGATATTACGAGAGGCGGTAAGTACAGGCAAATAAATATTCTCTCTAAATTCGTCAAGTAAAGTGAGCATTTGTTGAACGTCAACCAAATGTTCATCTAGTTCATTTCCCATAAAATAAGGATATTCGCTAATAGCACGGATAAAATCTTGAATTGCCACAAGTGCGGAATCGTAGGTTACATCAGCTTCGATTGCTAAATCTTCGATATTTGTCATCATGCCAGTGGGTGCATATGCAACTAAGGTTGTTGTAATCATTAGATAATCTCGTATGTAACCTTGGGTTCGTTGCATAGCATCGCGTGCCTCGATAGATGAATCAATTACCACTTCGTAAGAATATGCCACTTGATAAATTTGCCTAACTGCATAAGCCGAAACTGCCGCTCCGATAAGCACGATTATCCCAAACGAAATTAGCAATTTTGTGCGAATTTTAGAATTTTTTAATTTTGTCATGTTGTTTCCACCTTTCGTGTATAAATTTATTGTTAGCTACATTATATACACAAAAGTTTGTTACGTCAATTAAAAAATTATAAAAATCAAGTAACGTCAACCTCAAACGGAGATGCTGGCAAATCATGGGCGTTATAAAGCACAACATTTGGGCAATCTGTCCAGCCGAACCGTACTTTTTTGGGAACTCTTCTAAAGGTTGCAACTAAAGTATTTTCAACAACATTGGCATATACGGTAGAAATTCTGCCGCTTTCGTGAAGTAAATCGAGGGTTGGTCGACCATTTGCGTACAAGCCTTTTGCATTGCTAAATTTGATAATTAGGCAATTATCCGAAATTGTAGCCGATTCCACGGTTGGACCCGAAAAAGGCACATTTTTGGAATACGCCAAATTTTCAGCACAAGCAGCAAGCCGTTCGCCGACCGTTTTTTTATCCTGCGGATGCAAATCGTTCCATTCGCCACAATCGATGGCAACAGCCATTGCGGTATTGGCTATTTTTAAGCATTGCCGCTGTTGTTCGCGCAATATTGCCCAATTTTCGGCGGATTCTGGCACAGGATCTACAAAATTTGCAAGTTGCGTTGTTATAATGGGGATATTCCCCAACTTTTCGCGGATATGTTCCGCAAATGCGGTAAACAGCTTTTCGTAAATTGCAGGTTGACCAGTATTTGATTCTCCTTGATACCAGAGCATTCCGTCCACAGAATAACCCAAAACTGGAGCAAGCATAAAATTATACGTACTGCAAGGAATATTATACAACCGCCGCGCTGGCTCTAATTTAGGCATAATTGCACCAACTCGGCATTTCCAGTTATTTTGCAAATTTATTGTAGTTTCGCCAATTTGCAGTTGATATTTTTTGCCTGGCGTAAAACTGGGATTATTAGCATCGGCAACAACTCGAATGGCGATTATGTTTTTGCCAGCTTGCAAAAGTCCTTGCGGAATGGTGCAAACGCAAGGCGGATATTGATAAAGCACACGAGTTACTTCTTCGCCGTTGACATAAACTGCAACGCTGTCAACAACTCTTCCCAAGTTTAATTTTATTTGAGAGCCAAAAGGTTGATTCAAAAAAATTTCTTTGCGATACCAAACAGAGCCGTGTTTGGGCAAATTGGCACAATCCAACAGCGAGCGAACTTCCCAATCAGAATCATTGTAGTTAAAATCTGTCCAATCTTCCTGCAAGCCTAAATCTGTTTGAGATAGCTGTTTGTGCCAAGTTTCGGATTTGCTGTTGTCGTCGGTTTCTTCCCATTTAATGTGCGCGGCATTTTTATATGGGAGCATTTTTTCGTACAAATCGGGAAAAGTTTTTATGACTTCTTCGGGCATCCAAGCCTCAACGGGCGAACCGCCAGCGGCAACATTTATCAAGCCAACATGAATTTTCGAATCGGCTTTTAACAATTTTCGTGCAAAAAAGTATGGCACAGCAAAAACTTCTTGCAAGAAGTCGCCTGTTGCGGATTTCCAAGCACTTTCGGTATTTTCGGCAGGTTCGAAGGCACAGCCCGAAACCGCTTGAAACGCCACAATTCGCCTATCTTCTTTTATAAATTCGTGCAATAGCGAAAAGGCTCTTGATAGCGGCTGCTCCATATTGGATTGTCCACTGCAAAGCCAAACTTTTCCGATGTAAACATTTTTTATTGTAACTTCGTTTATTTTCAAAAAATAAGCTCCGCCGTAATTTTCCACAGACAAAGTCGTTTCAAAATTGCCGTATTTGTCCGCAACGGTTTCTGTTTGTTTAATCAACGTTTTTTTTGACGATAATTTTATTATAATTTTTTCGTTTGGTGCGGATTTTCCCCAAATTTTGGCGTTTTTGGTTAGCACCATGTTATCACTAAAAATGTTCGATAATTTTATCATAATTTTGTCCTTTCTTGCTTTTGAATAAGATTTGTTATATATGAATTATACATTATTTTTTGGGATTTTGGCAATGTGTAAATAATACCGTAATGATGTTATAATGCAATATTTCGGCGTTTGCCGTAGGGGCGGATAATATCCGCCTGCGATACAAACAATCGGCAATAGGCAAAAAACGGCAAAGGGCAACAACGGGCGGATAATATCCGCCCCTACACAATGCAAAACGGACGAGTGTTTCGGTCGTCCGTCTGTCTCGTGTAAAATTGCAATATTGCCAATTATAAAATTTTATGATACAGTAAATTGGATTTATGAAATTTACACAAAAAACATTAAAATTACCGAAAGAGAGTGATTTTATGGGAAATATTATCAAAATTTTTAATCAAACCTTAAAAAAATACGATATGCTACCAAAAACTCGGCAAAATGTGCTAGTTGCGGTATCTGGAGGAGCGGATTCGGTGGCTTTGTTGCATCTTTTATTTGAGTTGACAAAAACTATTCCAATCAAAATAATTGCTTGTCATGTGAACCACAATTTAAGGGGCGAACAATCGCTAGCAGATGCCACTTTTGTGCAAAATTTATGCAATCGGCTAAATATTTCCTGTTATGTTTATTCGGTGGAAATCCCACAAAATGGGCAATCTTTGGAAGAGGCTGCTCGGAATATTCGGTATAGTCAACTAAAAAAATGTGGTGTTGACAACAATGTTTCCATAATTGCCCTTGGACACAACCAAAACGACAACGCCGAAACCCTAATTTTACGCCTTTCTCGTGGCACTGGATTAAAAGGGCTTTGTGGCATTCCGCCTGTTCGCCGTGAAAATGGCTTTACGTTTATTCGCCCATTGATAAATGTTCCACGCACCGAAATTGAAAATTTTTTGAACGAGCAAAATATCCCGTATTGTACGGATTTTTCCAATTTTGATACTAAATTTTCTCGTAACGCTGTAAGATTGGACATTTTGCCCAAATTTTTACAAATAAATGCTAATTCCATTGGTAATATTGCTAATACGGCAAATTTGCTTTCTGAAGACGAGGAATTATTGCAAATGTTTACAACGCAAATTTTCGAAGAATGTTGCGTAAAGTCCCAAAATAGCGAAAATGGCGAAAATATGCTAAATATCTCAACTTTGCAAAAATATCCTATTGCAATGCAAAAACGAATTATACGCCTTTTTTTGGCGGAGTTTTCCCGAACAAACGAAACTACAGGCTTAAAAGATATATCCCAAAAACACATAACGCAAATTTTAGAGTTGACAAAAAACGAAACTGGAAAAGAAACACATCTACCACAAAAAATTATTGTTAGTAGAAACTATAATTTTCTATCAATATATACAAACAAAAAAATTGAACCGCAAAATTTTTGCATAGATATTACCAAAAATTCCTTGATAAATATTCCAAATTTAGGGCATTATTTAGTAGCTACCACAAAAACCGCCAATTTAACTTTTACGAAAAATTTTAATTGCCTGTGTACTAAACAATTTAATTATGATAAAATAAGAGGGACATTGCAGTTAAGAACACGCAAGCCTGGCGACCACATATACATCAACAAAGTTGGCACAAAAAAGCTAAAGGACGAATTATCCGACAGCAAAATGCCAAAAACCCGCCGAAACGCTGTTCCGTTACTAGCAATGGGCAACGAAATTATATGGATAATCGACGACCAACACAAAAATTACGGACGTGTCAACAATGCTTTCGAACCGATAAACGGCTGTACAATACTGAATGTCGCAATCTTGACGGAATAGCTTTTCCAAGGTAAACATTGCCAAATGTATAAAATGGCGGCAACCAACCGCTCAAGGGCAGTTGATTATAATAAAAATACCGACAACCATCGGAAATTTACGTCTGTGGAGTGCAAACATTGTGTCAACCTTAAACCAACGCACGGCGAAACAGAAAACGGTAGGTTAAAAAAATTTGGGTACGTGTTAAACGTGCTTTAAGGAGTAGGGCAAAATGAAAGAAAGTATCAGTATACTTATCTCGGAAGAGGCAATCCGCAAGCGGGTAGCAGAAATGGCCGAACAAATTAACAAAGATTACAACAAAGAACGGCTTACTTTAGTGTGTGCGTTAAAAGGTGCTATAATTTTTATGGCGGATTTATCCCGCAAACTTGACGCTTTTGTCGATTTTGACTTTATTTCCGCCTCTAGTTACGGCGACTCGGCTACCTCTTCTGGCAAAGTGCAAATTGTCAAGGATATGGAACTAGATGCCGCTGGTAGGCACATTCTACTCATCGAGGACATTCTCGACACAGGAAACACTATAAAAACATTACGTAAGCACATTTTATCCAAAAATCCCGAATCGTTAAAGGTTTGTTCGTTGCTTGATAAACCTGAACGTCGCATGGTGGCTGGCATTGAAGCCGATTACACTGGCTTTACTATCCCCGATAAATTTGTCGTGGGCTACGGGCTAGATTACGCTCAACGTTACCGAAACCTGCCTTACATCGGCGTTCTAAACATTGGAGAGGAGTAAATTTTTGAGTAAATACGCGAAAAATTTTAGTTTATACATAGTCATTTTTTTGACTATAGTTTTTGTTTTGATGGCACTTAACAATCTCAATCCACCACAAGCTACCATCGAACCCTATACTTACGGCGATATGTTGCGCGATATTCGCGGAGGATTTGTCAGCCAAGTAACTATAACTCGTGAAACTGACGTTGGAAACGCCGCTCGTGCGCAAGTTCAAATTGCCGACACTAACACTTATCGCACGGTCAATATTCCCAGTATTGACGCTTTTATGGCGTTTGCACACAGCTATTTGCAAGCCGACCGAATCGGCTTTGATGTAAACCCTACGCCTAGCACAAGCTGGCTTGTTCAGCTTATCCCGACATTTATTTTCCTCATCATAACCGCCGTTATTTTGGTTTTTATGATGCGGCAAATGCAAGGTGCTGGCGGCGGCGGCGGTCGCATGATGTCCTTTGGCAAAAGCAAGGCTCGTGTTACCAGTTCGCCCAAAAACAAGGTTACTTTTTCCCAAGTTGCTGGGCTTGAAGAAGAAAAGTCCGAACTCACCGAAATTGTTGACTTTCTTAAAGCACCCAAAAAATACACTGATATTGGTGCTCGCATTCCGCGCGGCGTGCTGCTTGTAGGCCCTCCAGGAACTGGCAAAACTTATATTGCTAAAGCCGTTGCGGGTGAAGCAGATGTCCCATTTTACAGCATTTCTGGCTCGGATTTCGTGGAAATGTTCGTTGGTGTAGGTGCATCTCGTGTGCGTGATTTATTTGAGCAAGCCAAGAAAAACCCCGCAAGTATCGTGTTTATTGACGAAATCGACGCTGTCGGCAGAAAGCGCGGCGCAGGGCTTGGCGGCGGACATGACGAACGTGAGCAAACTCTCAACCAATTATTGGTTGAAATGGACGGATTCGGCACAAACGAGGGCGTTATTATTCTCGCCGCAACCAACCGCCCAGATATTCTCGATCCCGCATTGCTCCGCCCAGGACGCTTTGACCGCCAAATTGTTGTCAACCGTCCCGATGTAAAAGGACGTGAGGCTGTTCTGCACGTTCACTCGAAAGCAAAACGACTGTCAAAAGATGTTGACTTTAAGCAAGTTGCACAAACAACTGCGGGTTTTACCCCTGCCGATTTGGAGAATTTGCTAAATGAATCCGCTTTGCTTGCCGCTCGCGAAAACAAAAAAGAAATCGAAAACGAACATATTCGCCGTGCGTTCGTAAAAGTCGGCATTGGCACGGAGAAAAAAAGCCGTGTTATTTCCGACAAAGAACGCCGAATTACCGCCTATCACGAGGCTGGGCACGCAATTATGTTCGAAATGCTGTCGGAACTGGATTTAACGCATATCGTCTCCATAATTCCAACGGGAATGGCTGGCGGCTACACAATGCCACTTCCCAAGGAAGACCGCCAATATACCACAAAAAAGAAAATGGAACAGGATATTATCGCATTGCTAGGCGGTCGCGCGGCGGAATCCCTTGTTATCAAGGATATTACAACGGGCGCATCCAACGATATTGAACGGGCAACCACAATCGCACGCTCGATGGTCGTAAAATACGGCATGAGCGAAGTTGTTGGGCCAATTCAGCTTGGCACGGAAAACGAAGAGGTATTTTTGGGACGAGATTTTGCCCAAACCCGCAACTACGGCGAACAAGTGGCATCGATGATTGACAACGAAATCAAGCGGCTTGTGGAAGATGCCTACACCGAGGCTCTCCGCATTTTGACCGAACATATTGAAGTTCTGCACAAAATCTCGCAACAGCTGATGGAGCAAGAAAAAATGACTGGCGAAGAAGTTCGCGCGTGTTTCCCTTACGGCGTTTTGGAACAGAGCAACGCCGCTGAAAACACCACTTTCGGCAACGATTCCTTCACTAGCGACGATTTCGGGATTGCGTTCTAATGTCTGAGAATTTAACGCTGTTGACGGATTTTTATCAGCTAACGATGATACAAGCCTATTTTACGGCAGAAAAGCACTCAAACCGCCAACAATACGCCGTTTTCGATATGTTCTACCGTGAAAACCCTAACCAAAGTGCGTACGCCATTATTGCGGGCTTGCAGCAGGTTGTCGAGTACATCAAAAACCTGCATTTTACCGCCGACGACATTGCTTATCTGCAAGATATGAACGTTTTTAGCACCGATTTTATTGATTATCTAAAGGGCTTTCGCTTTACGGGCGATATTTACGCCATTCCCGAGGGAACAGTTGTTTTTCCCAACGAACCGCTGATTAGAGTGAAAGCCCCAATCAAAGAGGCGCAACTGATAGAAACCGCCATTTTGAACATTGTCAACCACCAAAGTTTGATTGCCACAAAAGCCGCACGCATTGTTTGGGCGGCGGCTGGCGACAGGGTTTTGGAGTTCGGTTTGCGGCGCGCGCAAGGTCCAGATGCTGGGCTGTACGGCGCGCGAGCCGCTATTATCGGCGG
>WRKG01000273.1 GCA_009778185.1 Bacillota bacterium | reverse complement strand
CCAACTTCCGTCTGGGTTGACACGGTTCACTGGAGTTGTGCCGCCGCGGCTTGGAGCGGTTGGCGGCAAGTTTGGTCGCAAGCCAGCGCCCGCCACGCTTGGAACAGGGCGTGCGACAACAAGACTGTGCTGTGCCGCACTGCTGTCAATTACCGCGCCTGGACGGTTGAAAGCCAACCATTCGGCGTGTGCTGTCAACGTTGCAAACTGCATTGTAACGCCCAAAATATCGATAAAAAGGCGATTTTCGTCCGTTGCCTGCACGTTGTCGTCATATTGGTTAAAATCAAAAATCAAAATGGACGGATAATCCACCGCGCCGATTGCGTTCGGATTTGGCAACCAATCGGCGGTTGTCAACACTAAATCGTTGCCACTGGTAATGCGCGCGGTCAACCAATCTCGGTCAAAAATAATTTGATTATCGGGCAAAAGTCCGTCAATCAGCGTGATATTCTCAATATCTCCCATTTGTAGCAATTCCCATGGGATTACGATTGTGTCAATCAAAAAGCCCTCCATGCCGACAGCAAGCTGTTCTTCCAAGCTGCCAGCGGTGGGAACAGGCAAATTTATTGTCAACTGGTGGCGGTGCGGTCGTGCATCAGAAAGATTGCTCATAAAAAAGCGATAGCCATTTTGTACGCCAAACCAAACATTCGTAGGGCTTGGAAAGGAGCGGTCGAGCCATTCTTGCGAACCGCCGACAAGTCCACCAGTTGTCAACCGCAAATCGGGCTGAATTACCGTCAAAATTGCATCATCGTCAACAGGAGGAATCGGCGGAATTTGGAAGATATTCAGAGGTAAATCGGACATCAAATAAAAGCCGTATTGCGGCGCAAACGGATAATTACTGTTAAAATTGCGATCGGAAAAATCGGCGATTTCGTACCAAGAAAGCTGTGCATCGTTGCGAACGCCGCCAATCGTGGTAAATTCGCCCTCAATCTCGATTCGCCCATCGAAGCGGTCGCCTGGCAACCACCATTTGCGAAAGTTGACACGCAAATTTCCCGTAAAACGATAGGGTTCAAAAATTGGCGGTTGACCGTCAATCTGCACAGGATTATTGGCGGTCAAAAATGCCGAAATAATCTCTTGCGCGGGAATCTCCCATAAATAGCCCTCTTCTGCAAAATCAAGCACAGGAGTTGGCTGCGGGAACGGAATCCAGTCAACCGTAATTTCGCCAGTAACTGAGTCGGTGCGTTCAATCTCGAAGAGGAACATTTCTCGTCCAGCAGGGCTAATTCCCGTGATTTCGACAGGCGGCAACGGCGGATTATCCCAGTAAGTTGGCGTGTGCCAAGCTGTGTCGTCAAGCCAATCGGTTAATTGCGGCGGTTCGCCCTCTTCCAAGCCGCCAGGAACCCAATATCGGATATTTTGCAAGGTAAAAAAATCGACAGGCGGCAGCGTGTCAACCACAAACGGGCTTATCACGGGCAAAGTCGAGTTATTTTGAAAGCCCGAAAGCGTGTAAGTTCCGCTGTTTCCAAAGAAAACGGGCCCGCGTTCGTCCTTGTCAAAGGACATTGCGTTGCGTTGCGGCGAAACCATGCGAAACGGCGTATGCACCACGCGCGACCAGCCCATATCGCCAGTTCCGAAGAAAATTGTTGGCGTTGCAAGCATGGTTAAATCGGCTGGAAACTGCGTAAAACGGTTGCTAAACGGCACAAGCACCAAAAATTGGCGTTCGTTTACCGCGCCCGCAACGGTGCTTGACGGCGGAAAAATTTCGCCAGTTCCCGTGGGAAAGTGGAACGAAACATTGCCGCCACCGAGAAACGTATACGGAATGCGGTTTTCGGGCGGAGGAAGTTCGCCAGGCGGCAGCCCAGTAATTTCGTAAATAATCATACCGCCGCCAAATTCCTCGTTGCCGATAAAAATCTGCTCTTGTAGGAGATTCGGCGTTCGGTTGAGAACTGGCGGGCCGCCGTCGTTCCACAGCCACATTGCTAGGTCGAGTTCGGTAACGCCGCCGATTCCAGTTTGTCCCAAAGTTGGGGCATTTATGGCGATTCCAAAGCGTTGTATAATAGATTCCTCATTTTCAGAGGTGTTGCGAATATTCAGTTGAAATGGGACATAATTCAGCCTGTCCCAAACGGTGGTTTCCGCCTGTAGAGCGATAATTTCGGCATCCCAAGAAAGGTTTGTGTTAATTATAATGAGAGAAGAAACGTTTTCGAGGGTTGTCGTTCCGGGATATTGCAGATTCCAGTTTGCGCGGCGATTGGGCGTTTCCCACGGCGGAGAAAGGTTTTGCACTTGACCAGCGACAAGCCCAGTGTGATAAAGGTCGTAAGCAACCCAAGCAGTAAGCTCAACTTCGGCGTTTTCGGGAACGCGCGAGCCGAGCGGAGCGTAAAAAGTCAGCGGCGCATTAAACGCAGGAAAACTACCGCCAACAACTGGTCCAGGCGGAGGAATGCGAACGATTTCCACCCAGCCACGCGCGGGAAGTTCTGTTCCAGCGGCGAAAGCCCAGTCAGTCGCCAAAACGTTGTCCATTTGAATACCGTAGCCAGTTGGCGTATCGGACATCCAATTAAGGCTACCGTCAGGGTTTACCGTGGGATTTGGGTCAATGTAGGGCAAATGCAACCAAACACGAACGCCCTCGGCAGCGCCGCCCGTCCAAGTGGGGAAAACCTGCACATTTATTTGGTTGTCGGCATCTCCAGTGCGAAAAAGGCGAGCATTTATGGGCAATTCGGGATCGGGCGCACTGTGGAAATCCATTGCAAGGTTAAGCGGCAGCGCGTCAATGTTCGGCGGATTTCGTGGCAAAAAGTGGACAGTTGCGGTGTTTCCAGTGGATTGATGTACCCAATCGATGATTTCCGAGCCGTCATTTGGGTCGATTGTAACCGAGTTTGGGATATAATATTCGGCGATAACGCCGACAATTTGCTGATGTTCGTGAGTAATTTCGTCGCCAAGCAAGCCCAATTCGACCACGAAGAAAAAGTTAAGCCCAGTGGGAATGCGTGGCATCGTGATAATCACCGTATCGTGGGAGGGCGATTCCCAATCCCATTCAATGTCAACTGGGAAAACGAGATTTGGCTGGAGAGCTTGCACGTTGATAGCGTAAATTTCGTTGTTGGCAAGCGGCGGCAAATCAACGGTAATGCGAAGATCGCGCGCCTCGGTTGCATTGAGAATTTGTGCAGTTTCGTATTCCGTGAAAATTCGCCTTGCGTGTAGCCTTTCTTCGAGTTGCTCACGGTCGAAATCGGATAAAGCCCAGTTATATTCAAGTTGCGTTTCAATCCATTGTTGCTCGCTTTCGCTGATATGTTGCGTAGGTTCAAGCGAAAGTGCCGACCAGTTGGAGACAATGCCGATGTCGAGGAAGGTGCGAGTGCGGATTCCACGGTCAGTTTCTGTGCGCGGACGAAGATTTACTTGCAGTTGTCCGCTGAATGCGGCGGAAATAATGGGGTTTTCGTCTGGCTCGAAAGCTGGGAAGATTGGGAGAACGGTGTCAACCTCGGGCAAATCTGGGTGGATGGCTTCGTGTTCGGTTTCGTTGTTCCAGTCTGGGGGAAATTCTGGGTGGATAACTGTAACGTTGCCGTCTTCGTCAACGTCTATTTCGGGGGTTAATGGGAATAGGTTGTCGATGTCTGGTAGGTTTGGGTCGAGGTCTTCGGGTTCGGTGGGTTCGATTGGTTCGGGTTCTTCGGGTTCGGTTGGTTCTGTTGGTTCGAGTTCGTCAGGTTCTTCGGGTTCGGTTGGTTCGAGTTCGTCAGGTTCGTCAGGTTCGGTTGGTTCTGTTGGTTCTGTTGGTTCGGTGGGTTCAGTAGGTTCGGTTGGCTCTGTAGGTTCGGTTGGTTCAGTTGGTTCTGTAGGCTCTGTGGGTTCAGTTGGTTCGGTTGGTTCAGTTGGTTCTGTAGGTTCGGTTGGTTCTGTAGGTTCTGTTGGCTCGGTTGGTTCTTGTGGTTCTGTAGGTTCTTGCGGTTCTGTAGGTTCGGTAGGAATTTCCGAAACTGGGGGCAAATCTTCATTATTTTCATTGTCAGTGTTGTCGATGGAAATATCAGCAAGTTCTTCCAATGAAAAAGTAGAATAGGCTTGCAAGGCGGATATATCGTTAATAGGAATAATTTGGAACAGTAAAATAAGAGCAAGCACAAAGGCAATAATCCGCCGATTCTTCTTGGTAATTAAATTTTTAATATTAAACATTTGTAAAAGCCCCCTGTTAATAATTTATTTTTTGCAATAAAACTTTTGGTTGACAAAATAGCGAAGAGTTATTTGAGAATATGTGTAATTCATAGTGCTACGTTTTGGAAAAACGGCGAAAAATTTGAGTTGGAATGAATGGAAATACGCAAAATTCTGACATGGGAATATTATATGATATATTTTTGGTGTTGTAAAGGAGTTTGGAAAAAATTTTGGGATTTTTTCCAAATGCGAATAAACCGTTAAATTTTAATTGTTTTTATTGTTCGAATAAACATCTCCATTTATCTCGATGTATACCTTTGGTTATTTTAAGGCAATTCCAACGGGTATAATCTTTTTTCGACATTCCCCAAGGTATTAACATTTCTTCTAAATCTTGACGTTTTGGGTCGTAAGTTCGTTCGTAAATAAAAGGGATTAGCTTGTCGTGCCGCTGATACCAGCCATGTTTTGGGTTAAATCCAGGAAACATTTCGGATTTTGCCAACGATAATGCAGTTGGATATTTATCTTCGTCAATTTGTATAATGTAAACTTGTCGTCCGTCCGATTGAATCGTCCAAGTTAAAGTGCCAAAACGATAATAATCGCCGTCATCTTTTTCCACAGCCAAAGTTAATGTTTCGGCGTGCAATACTTCATAACTGGGTTTCAAAGTAGTTTACCTGCCTTTCTATTAGCCTTTTCACAAAATCTAAATAAGGTTGATATTCTTGCCATTCTTTTTCCATTTTTTTTATGCAGTCCAAATTTAGTTGTCCTAAACGTTGCTTAAAAATTGCTAATCGTTGCTGTAAAATGCTGTTATTTTGGGTTTGCAGAATATATTCAAACGAATATCTTTCGCCTTGATATTGAACCATGGATTTACTAAACTTTCTAATATAATCTTCCAAATTTTCCATTTTTCCCAAATCGAAAGCGTTTAGCGAGTAAAGAGAACTCGCATTATCAAACAATGGAGCGGGATAATAAATGCCGTCTCTTTTGAAAAATCCCCAATTATTGGGATGTCTATCCAAATTTATAATGAAAGCATCAACGCAGAAAGTGTCCCACAAATACATTTCAAAATCGGCGGTAAATTTATCTTCTCTGGATAGTTCGTGTAACAAATCTAAATCGTAGGGCAAATTTTCGCTTGTTAAAGTTGACGAGCCAAAACCGCCAAAAGTTGTCAACTCCTCGGCAAAAACTTTAATTAAACAGCCGTGTCGCCCTTTTAACTCTGCCATAAATACTTCATGTGCTGAATAACCCAGCGAGGTTATAATTTTGCTTGAAATATATTCCGAAACATGATAAGGCACTTCTTGACCATTTTGTCTGTATGCGGCAAATTTCACGATGTAGTTTTGATTGTTTTTTTGCAATTCTAATTTTGGATAACGCCCTGTAATTGGTGCAATATTTAACTTCCAAGTGTCAAGATTAACAGGATTAGAAATATCTGATACCAAATAAATCGCTCCTTGCTACTTAAATTGTTGCAGATTTGTTATTTCCGCACAAATAATTGTTAGTAAAAAATTTTAATATACTTTGTTTATTATATTTTCATATTTTGCAAATAATACATTCTAACCTAAATCAATATCCTTTCGTAACGTTTACTTAAAAGTTGGTGCATTAAAATTTCGTAAGAATTTTCATTATCGGGCGTTAAAATTGTTGCAGGATTAACCGTATAACCCAAGTGCAAATTCTCTTTATTTTTTGCCTTATTTTTTCGCACCGATATAAAATATGCTAATCGGCGTATTTTGTCATTTTTCAGAAATCTCGTTTGGTATATCATGCTTGCACGAAACGGCACGGCGTGATAATCAATTTTATGCCATCTGTTTGCAGACATAAATGTTTCGGTAACTTGAATATAGCTGCGCAACTGGGATAAAATTTGGCGATATTCCTTTTGAGAAAGTTTCAAATGTTTGCGTATTTTGTGAGCCATTTCTATTGTGGTTTTGGATGACGCATTTATGCTTGGCAACCATTTTGCCAACAAAGATATTGGCTTTTGCTCGTACATATCGGCTAAATCGGCATCTAGTTGGCTTTTTATTGTGTCGAAGACAATTCCGTCATTTGGACAGCCAATCAAGGCAAAAATGTCATCCCAACGCCCGTAAACTGGGAAAAATCCAATTAAATTTACAATGGCTTGCCGATGGTTTGTAAATAAATGTCTTGCAATTACCCTAAATAAGCGGCGTTCGCCTAATCCCGAATGAATATCTCTAGCAAAAAAAAGCCATTTTAAGGCGTGTAGTTTATTTTCTTCGAATGCTTTCATAAAATATTTTACAATTTCGTTGTCAGGTGCTTTTCGCAAAGATGCAACTCTAAAGTGCAACTTTAGCAAGGCTTTTTCATTTTCGTCAACTATAAATTTTTTAGTTGGTGCAAATTTTTTGGTAGTGTTTTTTTTTAATTTGCTCATAAAATATCAACCTCCAAAAAAATATAATATTAAAACAAGGCACTAAAGGAGCGAAACATGAAAACGGGGGAACTCTCAGGGACGAAACGTTTCCCCATTATGATCGAGTGCTGTGAGTGCCTTTAACTGTATTGTATAGCAAGGTTTTGCTTTTGTCAAGTGTTTTGAAAAAATTTTTTATTTTTTTGATTATTTTATAGATTAAAATTTTGTATTTGCGGTTTTCGGCATTTTATATTTGCGGTGTTTCGTATTTGCGGTTTTTGGCGTTTCACATTTGCGGTTTTGGCATTTCGTATTTGCGGTTTTTGGCATTTTGTAGGGGCGGATATTATCCGCCAGTTGCAGGTTTCGGTCGGATAATATCCGCCCCTACGATTCGCATTTCTAAATCACGTGCATAAAAAATTTGATTTCATTGTCAAAATTTCGCCTTTCTAAATCACGTGCATAAAAAATTTGATTTCATTGTCAAAATTTTGCATTTATAAATCTCGTGCATAAAAAATTTGATTTCATTGTCAAAATTTTGCATTTCTAAATCACTTGCATAAAAAATCCGATTCCATTATAAACATTCAACAAAATTAGCCCGCACATTGTAGCTAAAAATGCCTTTTTTACGGCATTTTCACTCAATTTTTTGCTTATAATCGAGCCAATAAAACCGCCGATAAGCGCCGCTGGCAAAATAAACAGTAAATATTGTACATCAAACGTCCCAAGCCCAGTTGTAAAGGCTAACGTGATAATATTAACCGTGTGCGAAAAAAATATTATTACAATAGAATACGCCGTTGCTTCCTTGATGGATAAGCCAAACAATATGCAAAACAGCGGCACATTTATTGGCCCGCCGCCGATTCCTATGAAAACCGCAATAGTTCCCAAAATAACGCCGATTATAGGATATGTCCACTGCTTTTCTATCCTGTATTGTAGCTTGCTATTTGTAAAATAAATTGCTAATATCACGAAAAATATTGTCAATCCTGTTTGTATCAACTGGACGATTGCCTCGTTTGGCATAATTGCGAGCAAATTGTCCAAAATTAGGTTGCCAATCATTCCTCCAAAAACTGCTCCGCAAGAAATCATTGCGGCAACTTTTAGGTTGATTTGTATGCCGTCTTTCATTTTTTTGTAGGTGGACACAATAGTCATTGTAACTATCGAACTGCTCACAAAAAATGCTATGTTCATTATATCGTGTTGACCAACGGCATCCAAAACTGGTCGAACAATAATTCCTCCGCTAAGCCCAACAATAGAGCCAATTACGCAAGCAATCAAAACAACTCCAAAATAAACTGCTCCTGTCATACCCATTATAAAATTTTCTCCATTCAGATTAAAATATTTGTCAACTTAAATTAGTTGCGAATGATAAATTTCTTGATAAGTTTCGCAAGAATTTATCAAGGTTGAATGATTGCCAAAGCCAACGGCTTTCCCTTCGTCCAGTACCAAAATATGCGGCAAATTCATTACCGACGATATACGCTGTGTAATCATAAAGCAGGTTGGCGCAGGATTTATACTGTTTACGGCGTGCATAATTTGGGCTTCCGTTTCAACGTCAACCGCACTTACGCAATCGTCCAAAATTAGTATACTAGATTTTTTCAGCAAGGCACGAGCAATGCCGATTCGTTGCCTTTGTCCACCAGATAAATTTACGCCTTTTTGCCCAATAATTGCGTTGTAACCATCGGGAATTTCCATTATAAAATCGTGGGCACAAGCGGATTTCGCGGCTTGTTCAACTTCCTGGTCGGTGGCGTTAAATTTGCCCATTTTTATGTTGTCGGCGATAGTTCCGTAAAATAGCGTGTTTTGCTGTGCAACGTAAGCAATTAAATTGCGAATTTCGGCGGCGTTTTCTTGCGAAACTGGCGTATCGTTTATTTTTACAACGCCGCTATTTGGCAAATAAAAGCCTGGAATCAACTGCACCAGCGAAGTTTTGCCCGATCCCGTCGAGCCGATTATTCCCAAAGTTTTACCAGCCGGCAAAACAAACGAGACATCTTGTAAAACGGGCTTGCTTGCGGTTTGGTTGTACAAAAACGTAACATTGGAAAATTCCACGCTTGGCGGCACAAGATTGTCAACATTATTTTGCGAAGAAATTTCGGTTGTTTCCTCTGATAAAATTTCGCCAATCCGTTCGGCAGATGCTTTTGCGCGAATTAGCTGTTGATAAACCATAAAAATTGTTCCCATCGAAAACATTATTTGGTTCATGTAGTTGATAAATGCGATAATTTGCCCAACGTTCATTTGTTGCTCGGCAACCCAATCTCGTGCAAGCCACAAAGCGGCAACTAATCCCATATTTATAGTAAACGAGATAATCGGCTGAAACACGCCAGTTGTCCGCATTGCAATAGTAGAGCTTTCCGCAAGGTTTGCATTAGATTCGTCAAATCGTTCGGTTTCCTGTTGAAACGTGTTGTACGCCTTAACAACACGCACACCAGACAAATATTCCCGTATAACCGAGTTATTTTTATCTAAAGCCTGTTGCATTCGGTTAAACAGCGGAAAACCTACTTTCATGCTAATGTACATAAGCACGCCGATAATTGGCGTTACTGCAACCAAAATTATTGCCAACCTAAAATTTAGCAAAAGTGTCATTATAAAAGCGCCAATAAGAACTAGCGGCGATTTCACGAAAATGCGCATCATTCCGTTGGTAAACAGCACCAAATGCGAAGTATCGTTAGTAAGGCGGGTAATAAGTCCAGCGGTTTCCTTTTTGCCCAAGGTTTCGAACGAAAAGCTGTTAATTTTGGCAAATAATCCCAGTCGCAAATCTGCACCAAAACTTTGCGAAACTCTGCTAGAGATAACGCACCGCACAACGGCACAAGCCGCCAACAGCACCGTTACAAGCAACATAAGTCCGCCAAGCCGCAACACAACGTCCATATCAGAATTTTGCACACCCAAATTTATAATCTGTGCAACGATAGTAGGCTGCAGCACATCAAAAAAAGCCTCAAACGAAAGAAACGCTATCGCCACCAAAATAGACTTTCTATACTTTTGCCAATACGGAAAAATAAACGACAAAAAACAACCTACTTTCTAAACATTAGGACCCTGGGCGCTGCCCAGACCCGCAAGGACGCGCGCGCCCTTGACCCGCTAATTTATTTTTGCAGGGGATTTATTTACTGTTAAGGTTTTTGTGGAGGAAAATTGTTAAAGTTTGTGAATGATGTTAAAGTTGGCGTGTTTAAGTTCTTCTTGGAAATCTTCACCGTGTTCGATTAGCACGTCATTTTCTGGGTCGACGTACCAATTTATGTTTATTTTTTTGCCTTTTGAGGCACTTTCATCTAAAGCTAAAAGTATGTTGTACAGCATTTTTGAGGAAGAACTGTTAAAGTAATCTAATTCGCAATCGAAATCCAGTTCGGCGAAATTGGATGCCAAAAATTCGGTCAACCAAACAGTGATATTTTTGAAGAAGTCGATTACATTTTCGCTGTAACATTCGCCTTTGAAAGTCATGTAACATTTTTCGCTGTCCAAAAGTACGTACGGAGTGGACTCCGTTTTGGGAAGTTCTAATTTTACGTTCATTTTTTTACTCCTTTTTATAATAATTAAAGTTCCTCTACAATTTCAAAAACTACAAGCATGGTAAATAACGAAAAACCTTCATGAGATGCTCTAAATTCGTAATCGACGGGTGCTTTGGCACGTTTAGCAATTTCGATAAGACCAAGCCCAGCGCCGTCGCTTTCTTCGTTGGGATTATCAAATTTGCGGCGATGCCGATAATACATTCGCAGTTCTTTTTTTATGTGCGAGTTCATGCGATTCAGTTTTGTGTCAATATCAGATACTTTTTCGTTTGTTACAATGTTCATACTTTGCAGATAGATAGAATCCTCGTCGCGACCAACAAGCAGCAAACCCAACGGAGCATCGGCTCGCTTTCGTTGTGCCGAGTGCATTCTTACGTTATTTACCAATTCGATGTAAACCGAACAAATTGCGGTTGTAATCGTAACGGGCAGTTCCTCTGAATACAACAGTTTTTTTATGGTGCTAAGGCTTGCTTTTGTGTTTGCCGTAACTTCTTGTTTAAGCATAACTTTAATATTTGGTTTTGTCAATATGTCAAAAGTTTCACGAATAGCCATGTTAAAGTCTCCTTTCATAATTTATGGTCTAAATCCGATAAGTTCAAAGTCGTCTTTTCGAGGATGATCGCCACGATAGTTTTCGAATGTTGACCAAACTTTTTCTAATATTGTTGCTTGCGGCTCGTTATGGTTTTCCAAAATAACTTTTTTGAAATGCGAGTAACCAAAGGGCATTCCGCGCGGGCCGCCACGTTGGTCAAACATTCCGTCCGAAGAAATATAATATTTATTGTTGCTAGATTTTGGGATAAACGTTGTTTTTACTGTATCGGTGGTTATTTTTCCTTCGCCGACAAATATTTTTTGTCCTTTAATTTGTGTAACTTCAGTTCCATCACAAATAAATATTGGGAAATTGGCGGAAGCCGCAGCAATATCGCCCTCTTTTGGGATGTACAAAATGGCTAAATCGCAGCCGTCGCGAATATCTAACATATCGTTTTGCTCATCTTTGGAAGAATCGTACAAAGCACGAGAAAGCTGTTCGTCCAACATACGTACTACAGTGGCGGGTTCTTTGTAATTTTGGTCATTGACAATCATTCCGAATGTAGAAACAACAAGCATTGTAAGCAAAGCACCAGGAGCGCCGTGTCCTGTGCAATCGCAAACGCACAATATTGTACCTTCGTCAAAATTTTTTATCCAATAAATATCGCCGCTAACAATATCTCGTGGGTTCCACAAAATAGCGTAATCCGAGAAAGCGTGTTTGAAAGTGTCAACAGCGGGCAACAGGTTTTTTTGGATTCTGCAAGCATAAACCAAGCTAGACATAACAGCCTCGCGAGCGGCTTCGGCGCGAACTTGTCGCAGTTCAGCATCGCGGGCGTTTTTTTCCGCTTGATGTTTTTCGCGGACACTTTTTGTAGTTAGGCTCAATCCTGTAGCAAGTGCATCTAGTTGAGTTCGTGCTTTATATTGATTTTTTATGGCGTTGTAATCCATTATTTCACCTCATTTTGATGTTAAATTTATTTTGTCAAAGCGGCAACAAAGCCTTTTTCCACATTTTTTGTGGCTAACAAAAACGCATTCGCCAGTTCTAGCAACGAGGCAATATCGGGATCGTCTGGGAAAGTTTCTTGTAATTGCTTTAGATAATCCAAATTTTTGTCAAGCACCTTAAATTCGATGCGTAATTTTGCCATTTCTATTAGTATTTGCTCACGTGGAATTGTCGCTATTTTTTCGACTAAATCGTGAATTTTATCCTCTGTTGTAAATATTATTTTTTCTAGCTCGGTCAATTTTTCAGAATATGGGAACGTGCCAGAGACCATTGACTGCCAAAATGAATCGTCAACTTCGTCAACCATTTCGCCCGATTCAAGCAGTTTGTCAACCTCGGCTTGCACTTCTTCTTCCCAATTTGGAGCGGTTGCCTTTTGTTTTTCGGCGTTATTAAAACGCATTAAGTCTTCTTTTGCGCGTTTTTCGGCTAATTTTTCCTTGCGATATTTGTCAATTTTTTCTTTTTGCTTTTTGTCAAGCCCAGTCATGCGAAGGAATCCCTTTTTTATGCTGCGGAAAATAAATTTTATAAATCGTCGAATATGTTTCCAAACGTAAGCAATTAGGCAAATAGCGATAATAATAACGACAATTCCCAAAATAACGCCAACATAAGAATATTGGTTGTAAATTCCTGTAAAAATGCTTACAATTACGTTGACTAATGCGGTCAACAGCCCAATAATGCTCTCCAACAGGGGAACAGCACTGTCAAAAAATGGAGTAATTTCTTCTGGAACTTGTCCGCCTGCAAACACGGACTTTGCCGATAACGCAAAAAAAGCGGCAAAAGCGAAAAATCCAGTACATAAGTTAAAAATTTTCAATCGTTTCATTTAGCAAAACCCTTTCTTAATTCTATTATGCAACTAAAATCATTGTAACATACAATATTTTTGATTGTCAATTTTTTATTATATAAAAAATTGGTTTTGTGATATAATATAATTGTATGTGTTTTAATAAAATGGAGGTTGACAAACGATGGATATTACAAATTTGTTTGGTAGCATGGTTTTTAACGAGGCGGTAATGGAGGCTCGGCTACCAAAAGATACTTATAAAGCGTTAAAAAAGACGATGTTTTTGGGAACTCCGCTAACTTTGGAGGTTGCTAACGTTGTAGCAAACACAATGAAAGATTGGGCTGTGGAAAAAGGAGCAACGCACTTTTGCCATTGGTTTCAGCCAATGACGGGCTTTACAGCCGAAAAGCACGACAGTTTTATATCGCCAAAAATGGGCGGAAAAGTTATTTTACAATTTTCTGGGGAATCTCTTGTGCATGGAGAACCCGATGCATCCAGTTTTCCGTCTGGCGGATTGCGTTCCACTTTCGAAGCGCGTGGCTACACGGTTTGGGATGCCACTTCGTACACTTTTGTCAAGGAAAATACTTTGTTTATTCCCACCGCTTTTTGTGCCTACAATGGCGAATCGCTCGACAAAAAAACGCCGCTTTTGCGTTCCATGGATGCACTCAACAAGCAAGCAATCCGCATTTTGCGGCTGTTTGGCAACGACAAAGTTAAACGAGTGCATACAACCGTGGGTCCCGAACAAGAATATTTTTTGGTTGACAAAGAAGTTTATCTCAAGCGACCAGATTTAATTTTGACAGGACGCACATTATTTGGGGCTGCTCCTTCGCGAAATCAAGATACGGAAGAGCATTATTTTGGTAGCATAAAACCTCGCGTATCTGCTTTCATGCAAGAAGTTGAGCAAGAATTATGGAAATTAGGCGTTCCTGTAAAAACTAAACACAACGAAACCGCTCCCGCGCAATACGAAATTGCTCAAGTTTTTGCGACAAACAACGTTGCTTGCGATCACAATCAGCTTACAATGGAACTTCTCAAAAAAGTTGCAACAAAGCACAATTTGGCGTGTTTATTGCACGAGAAACCTTTCGAAGGCGTAAATGGTAGCGGAAAACACAACAACTGGTCGCTTTCAACAGATACAGGCACAAATATTTTAGAACCTGGCAAAACTCCGTTCGAAAATGCCCAATTTTTGCTATTTTTGGCAGCGGTCATAAAAGCGGTTGACGATTATCAAGATTTATTGCGAGTTTCCTGTGCGAGTGCTGGCAACGATCATCGGCTTGGCGCTCACGAAGCTCCTCCTGCAATTATTTCTATTTTTATAGGCGACGATTTAGCCGAAATTTTAGATGCAATCGAATCGGGCAAAGATTACCAAAACAAAGAGCAGGAGCAACTAGAAATTGGCGTTAATGCTTTGCCACATTTCAAAAAAGATACCACTGACCGCAACCGCACTTCGCCGTTCGCATTTACTGGCAACAAATTTGAATTTAGAATGTTGGGATCGGCTTTTTCTGTGGCGGGCCCAAACATTGTGCTAAACACAGCCGTTGCCGAGGTTTTGAAAGAATTTGCCGATACGCTAGAATCCTCCAAAAGTTTTAACGCAGAATTGGCGTATATTGTCCGCAATACGCTAAAAAATCACAAACGCATTATTTTTAACGGCAATAATTATTCTGACGAATGGCTAAAAAAGGCGGAAGAATCGGGATTATCCAACCTAAAAAATACGGTCGAGGCTTTGCCAAAATTTGTCTCGCAAAAGGAAGTTTTCATAAAACACGCCGTATTTACTGAATCTGAAATACAATCTCGTTACGATATTTTGATGGAATCGTACTGCAAAACAATTACACTCGAGGCTCTAACAATGGTTGATATAGTCAAGGGACAAATTATTCCTGCGTGCATTTCCTATCAAACGGAATTAGCCAATCTTGTACACCTTAAAAAAGGTGCATCTTTTAATAGTGATTTAGAAAAACATTTTTTATCTAAAATATCGCAATTATCGGTGCAACTTTTGAGCAATTTGGAAACCCTGGAAAAGCTGTTAAATCAACCTGTTTCGGAAGATATTTTAGAACACGGCGAATTTTGCAGTGGCAAAATAATTGTTGCAATGCAAAATTTGCGAAACACAGTTGACGAAATAGAGCCATTAGTTTCCAAAAAACATTGGCCATTGCCGTCTTATTCAGATTTGCTTTATAGCTTGAATTATTAAGAATTTGTGCATATAAATTTGGGGATGATTTATGATTTGCGGTAAGCTGTAATTTTATGATAACCCATAATTCGGCGATAAATGATAATTTGGGGATAATCTGTGATTTTGGGATAATCTGTATTTCGGCAATAATCGATTATTCGGCGATAATCCTAGATTTTTGGATAATCTACAATTCGACATAATCGATAATTTTGGGATAATCTGTAATTTTATGACAACCCATAATTCGGTAATAATCGATAATTCGGCGATAACACCAACGTAGGGGCGGATATTATCCGCCCGCAAGCCGCAACGGGCGGATAATATCCGCCCCTACGGTTTAACAAATGCAATTTTCAATCATTGTAAAAAAATTTTTCCCAACCCCCTAAATGCAATTTTCAATCATTGTAAAAAAATCCAAAAAATTTTTCCAAACCCCTTGACAAAGTAATTTTTGCGTGATACAATGATTTTGTTGCTGATAAAAACAATCGGCGATAATAGGAGTATAGTTCAGTTGGTAGAACGCAGGTCTCCAAAACCTGATGTCGAGGGTTCAAGTCCTTCTGCTCCTGTGAAATCCCTGTAGGTTGGCAAAACGCTAATTTGCTAGGGTTTTTTAATTACAAATATTTTTAGAATGGGATGATAGCATTTACGCTTGGATTTTTTATGCGACTGGTGCGGCAATTTTTGCGGCTTTAACCACAATATTAGCCAAAGTTGGTTTACAAAATATAGATTCCTACAAGGCGACCGCAATACGTACGCTAGTTGTTTTGGTGTTTGCTTGGATTATGGTGTTTTTGGTCGGCTCGCAAGCGGACATTTTTTACATAACGCCCACAACTTGGATTTTTTTAATATTATCGGGTTTCGCAACAGGCGGCTCGTGGATTTGCTATTTTAGAGCCTTGCAACTTGCATCTGTCAACAAAGTTGTCCCCATTGATAAAAGTAGCACAATTTTAACAATGATTTTGGCGTTCATATTTTTGGGCGAACCCATTGGAATTATCACAGCCGTTGGAATGCTCCTAATGGCGGTCGGCACTTGGTTAATGATAGAATTTAGAAAATCTGAAAGCACCGAAAGCAAAAAATGGCTTGTATTTGCTATTTTGGCGGCAGTTTTCGCAGCTTTAACCGCAATATTAGGCAGAATCGGCATTGTCGGCGTTGAATCCAATTTAGGCACGGCAATCCGCACAATCGCCGTTGTACCAATGAGCTGGATTATGGTTTTTATTACCAAAGGCAACGCAAAATCCGCCAAAATTGATGTCAAAAGTTGGGCATTTTTGATTTTTTCGGGAATTGCAACTGGTGCAAGTTGGCTATTTTTCTACAGAGCGTTGCAACTGGGAAACGCCAGTCAAGTTGTCCCGATAGACAAATTGAGCATCGCCTTTACAATGGGATTTTCCGCATTATTTTTGGGCGAACGATTTTCGCTACGCACCACGATTGGGCTATTTTTGCTCATTATAGGAACTTTATTACCCATAATTATTTTTCAATAATCTCAAAATAACGGTTGTCAAAAGGAGAATGTAACCATGGAAGATTGTATTTTTTGCAAAATTATCAACGGCGATTTGCCGTCCTACAAACTGTACGAGGACGATTTGTTTTACGTTATGTTAGATAAATTTCCGCGATCGTTGGGGCATACTTTAATTTTAACCAAAAGCCACTCGGCAAACATTTTTGAGTTAAGTCCGCAGGAAAGCGATGGTGTTTTTACCTTGACAAAAAAAATCGCAACGTTTCTTCGGGCAAATTTACCTGCACAAGATTTTAACATACTGCAAAATAACGGAAAAGCCGCAGGGCAAGAGGTAGCTCATTTTCACATACACATTGTCCCGCGCTACCCAACAAATGCCGCCGTTCCCACAAAAGATAAAATATCTACCCAACATTTTGAAGATATAGTTGACAAATTCAAAAATTTTGCGGTAAATTAAAATTTGGTAAATCTTTTTGGATATATTCGAACAATGCAAATTAAAATTTGGGAAATCTTTTTTGGATACATTCGAACAATTTCGAAGCATAGCAATGTAGGGAAAAATGAGAGTTAGAAAAAAATTAGCGGCAGAAGAAAACGGGCGGCAGGAGAAAACAGGCGGATATTATCCGCCCCTACAAAGTGCAACCGTAGGAGCAGGTATTACCTGCCCGCATTTTTGTTACATTGGATTTATTACAAATAATTTCAATGGCAAAATGGGAAAAATTTTTTACAAAAAAAAATGTCCTCGACAGGAATCGAACCTGCACGGTCTCCCACTGGAACCTAAATCCAGCGCGTCTGCCAGTTCCGCCACGAGGACATTCAACTTTATTAGTGTATCACAAGCCAAAAAAAATTGCAAATATTTTTGAAAATTTTTTATAAAATAAAAATTTTGCTTGACTTTTTCGCAAAGCCAATGTAAACTGTATATAGTACCGTTCGGGCGATTAACTCAGTTGATAGAGTGCTACCTTGACGTGGTAGAAGTCGCGGGTTTGAGTCCCTCATCGCCCATAAAATTGTAAAAAAAACAAAAGGCATATTCCCAAAATAAGCCTTTTGTTTTTTTACCCCGCAACCATAAAAAAATAGCGGGTCTGGGTACGCGTACCCAGCGGGGTTTGGGGCAGAGCCCCAAGGTTTTAATGTTTAAGGTTTTAATGTTTATACCTGCGTTTCAATTCAGCCAGAAATAGGTCTTCGTCTAGTGGTATGGGGATTGTTTTGCCTAGCCAACTGGAGAGGTGCATTGCGTTTGAGATTGTTAGTCCGTTTATGCCCTCTTCGCCGCTTGCGAAAAGTTCGCCCCTGTTTAGGATTTTATCGACGAATGCAGATATTGCCCCTGGATGCGCAGAGTATTGTTTGTCGGTTTTAATGGTGGATTTCTTGTACTCGGGCGCACCAAACATTGTTGTATTTTCGGCGTTAAATTCTCGTTCACTTTGCTTTAACTTGAAAAATTCTAGCTGATTGTTCTCGTATACTAGTTTTCCCTTGTCGCCAGTTACTTCAAAGCGGTTTGTACCAGGCGAATCGGCTGTGCTAGTGATAAAAACGCCCGTTGCTCCGTTGGGATATTCCACATATGCGGTAACGTCATCCTCAACCTCGATTTTGTGCCATTTGCCCTCGTGGCAAAATGCCGTTACTTTAGAGGGCATTCCGCAAATCCATTGCCATAAATCCAAATTATGTGGACACTGATTAAGCAAAACGCCGCCACCTTCGCCTTTCCAGGTGGCTCGCCAACCGCCAGTGTTATAATAGGCTTGCGACCTGTACCAGTCGGTTATAATCCAATTTGTGCGTTTAAGTTCTCCTATATCGCCGTTTTGTACCATTTCGCGCATTTTTTGAAAATCGCTGTTGGTTCGCTGTTGATACATTATCGCAAAAACAACGTTGCTTCGGGCGGCGACTTCGTTCATTTCGCGGACGTGCTTTGTGTACACGCCAGCGGGCTTTTCTATCATAACGTGAATGTTGTTCTCCATTGCCGCAACCGCTTGCGGAGGATGAAAATAATGCGGCGTTGCTATTAAAACTGCATCTATTTCGCCACTTTTGTACATTTCTGTTTCGCTTGAGAAAATTTTTACGCCTTTTGCTTGCAATGGCTCCGTTTTTTTGGAATCAATATCGCAAACAGCCGTTAATACGCCGTCGGTTATTTTTTCGTCAAAAAAACTCTGCACGTGATTGCTGCCCATTGCACCAATTCCGATAATGCCAAATCTTATTTTGTCCATGTTTTTTCCCCTTTTTATATGTTAGTTGCCAAAAAATTGTAGCTTGTTTTAAGACACTCAAACGCATCTTTGCCGTAACTGTCGTCTTGTTCCACGATTACCCACTCGACATTAGACGCTTGACAAGCCGAAATAATCGCTTGCCAGTCCAAATTGCCCTCTCCTATTTCAGCAAATCGCTGTTGACGTTCAAATATTGCCATATCCTTAAAATGAATTTTCGGCACTTTGCCAGCTAATTTTTTTATCCACAGCGCAGGATTACAGCCGCCAGCTTGCACCCAATAAGTATCCAAAATAATTTGCATATCGGCAGGGGCAAAGCCTTCGATTATGTAATCCATAATAAATTTGTTGTCAAACTTGCCAAATTCGTATTCGTGATTATGATAGGCAAAATGCAAGCCAGCCGCTTTAATTTTTTGAGCGGACGGCAAAAAGTCGGCTATAAATTTTTTTATGCCTTCCAAATTTTCGCTATATTCCCATGGAATCATCCCCAAGCCAATTTGCGACGAGTTGTAAAGTTTGTGCTCGGTTATCAAGTTGTCAACATCATGCAAAATTCGTTGTGCTGGCGCGTGGCTGCTGATTATTTTAATGTTGTTTTTTTGGCAAGTTTCAGCTATAAACTCTGCCGAAATTGCTCCTTGTCCCGAAAGTTGCACCGCTGGATAGCCTATTTTAGCTATTTTTTGGATTGTTTCGGAAAAATCCTGTTCAGTTTGCGTAAAATTGCGAACTGTATATAATTGTGCTGCTATTTGCATAAAAATTGCTCCTTTTTATAATAATATTGTTATATTTATAATGTGATGTTTTTACATCCGCCCGCAAGCCATAACTGGCGGATAATATCCGCCCCTACGTTTTAACAAATGCAATTTTCCATTTTTAACAAACGCAATTTGTCAACCGCTAATTCGCATTGTTACATTGACACAAGTTGCACAATATACGACATAAGAATCATCGCAACCACTGTCGTAATTGCGGAAACCAATATCATTGTTCTTCCTAGTTTGCTAATATGCTCGTTTGGCGATGAAATAAGCAATATTGCAGGAATAAACGCAAAACAAGCAAACGCAACGGCAACAAATATTAGAATGCCGCGCATAAACGGAGTTGGTTCTAGGCTTTCAAGTTTGGGCGGATCGTCGGGAGTTGACCAATCAAGCGATGGTTGCTCGGTTGAATTGGAATTTTCCCCATATTTGTACGTTTGTTGAATGCGTTCCGATTGCTGGCTGTATTTTTCTTGCTGGGCTTGCAGAGTTTGTTTTGCCTGTTGAAACTCGTGAAATGGCTGTATTTTTTGGGTTTGTCGGGTTTCTTCAATATGTTGATTTAACTTTTGCAAACGGTCAAAAGTTTGCGTACCCAAAGAACCTCGCAAGCTATTTTCGCTAGCTTTACTGTTTTCGGAACGTGTTTCTTGCTGGAATGCGGATATTTCCCAATTTTCGTCTATTGTTCCGCATATTGGGCAAATTTCCAGTTCTTCGTCCAACATACGAGAGCATTTATCGCAATATATCATAATATCACCCATTTTGTACGTAATAAAATTTTTTTAAGATAAACTTATTATATACAAATTTTGACAAAATTGCAACAAATTAAATTAGCAAAAAATCCCATAAAATGGGCAAAATTTGCCGAAATGACAGAATAGCCCCTATTTAGGACAAAAACACGCACAAAAAAACCTTATATTGTATTATTAAATTATCAGCAGGGAACTTCGCTACTAATAATTTTTACCACACTGTATCTTGGAACATACCTCCGATAAACCTTGCAAACATAGACCTATTGCAAAACTTGAACCTTTGATTTTCTCTAATTTATACTTACGTTACTGCATAAATTTGCTTACAACACAGCATACACGCACCAACGACGAACAACATTTATAGCTAATTTACACTACATTCGCACTTTGTTCTCTGCTGTTTATATATAATTCCATTGCAACAAGTAAAATCGCTTCATATGCAAAAAAACTCTAAAACCCCTAAAACAGAGAAAAAACGAGCCTGTAATGGCTCGTTTTTTTTGTAAAATTTTTATGGGTTTAGGTAATGTTGAATCGAAAACAACGGGCGGATGGTATCCGCCCCTACGTTGGCGATTTGTAGGGGCGGATATTATCCGCCTGTTTGTTCCAAATTGCCTGTTTATTCTAAATTGCTCGTTTTTTTTATAAAATTTTTATGGGTTTAGGTAATGTTAAATCGAAAACAACGGGCGGATATTATCCGCCCGTTTGTTCCAAATTGCCAATTTATCCAAATTCGCGATATTTCAAAATTACGCACGCAACTTAAACTCGTCAACCATTTTGCGGAAAACATTTGCATGGTCGGATAATTCTTGGGTTGTTGTTGCGGTTTGTTTCGAAGTATCGGCTACATCGTTGCTTATGGTTGCAATATCGTTGATTCTATCATTCAAAATTTTCGCCGATTCTGCTTGCATATCCGATGCTGACGAAACATTTTCGACAAGATTGCTAATTTCGCCTATTTGCTCAACTATTGCCTTTAGAATATCGGCGGTTCGATAAGCAATTTCGCTACCTTGTCCCGCTTTGTTTACGGCAGTTCCAATTAAAACGCCAGTTTCGGATGCCGCCTCTTTGCTGCGTTGGGCTAATGTTCGCACTTCTTCTGCAACAACGGCAAAACCTTTTCCGTGTTCACCTGCTCTGGCGGCTTCGACGGATGCGTTTAATGCCAACAAATTTGTTTGAAATGCAATGCCGTCAATTACCTTGGTTACACGCAAAATATCGTCCGATGCTTTGGTAATTTCTTCCATTGCGCTCAACATTTCTTGCATGGCTTCGTTGCCTTTGGTTGCGTTTTTTTGCGTGTTTTGTGCAACTCCGCTAGCGGTATTTGCGTTGTCCGTGCCAGTTTGAATTTGATGCAAAATTTTGTCAACCGTTTGTCGAATTTCGTCAACCGAATGCACTTGCTTAAATACATCGTCCGATAAATTTTGGCTTGCCAAACTGATTGTTTGTGTACCTGCCGATAAATTATCGGAAGAATTGCGAATTTCTCCCAAAATTTGGTTAAACGACTCAACTAAATGGTTTATGGACAATTTAATATTGTAAAATTCTCCTACAAAATGACTGTCTATTTTTACATTTAAGTTGTTATTTGACATTTGCGCAGTAACATCGGAAACTTCCTTTATATAAGAAGAAATTGTAGTAATCATATCGTTAAGAACCTTTTGCTTTTTACTGAAAATGCCGTGGTAATTTCCCACAACTTGTGCTGTCAAATCGCCTTTCGCAAATTTTTGCAGCACTTCCATTGATTCTGTTACAGGAGCAGAAACGCCAGCGACAAAGTTATTAAGTGCTTGCATGGTAGTTTTCCAGTCGCCAGAATATTTGTTGACATCTACAAATTTAGTAAAATCGCCGTGCGTTGCGGCAATGGATAAATCTTCAACCGCCTCGTGAACATTGTGCAAATTTTCGCGCACCATATTTACTGTTGTGGTTGCAATTTCTTTTTTGCCTGATAATTGCTTAAATCGCGGTTCAAAATCGCCGTGAGCGTACGATGTAATTATATCCAAAGTATCAAGTACATCTTGTACAATGCTGTCAACCAAAGAATTTATGTTTTGAGCGGCTGTTTTGTACGCACCTTTGAACAAAGTTTCGTCAATGCGAGCCTCAAAGTCGCCTAATCGCTGTTCACGTTCCAAGATATGTATTTGTTGCACCAACAACTTAAATGTGTCAACCATATCTATTGTTGTATGAGAAAGCACATCAAGTTCGTCGCTTATTTTATTGCTTATGTTTACCTCAAAATCGCCATCTTGCACACGATGAGCAACGCCAACCATGCTATTAACTTTTTTCTTGAAGTTGCCCATCATAAAAAATGCGATTCCAATGGTCATAAGCACGGTAAATGTGGGAACCACCAAATTAACAATACGCACTAATTGTAGCGAAGCAGCCAACTCGGCACGAACAATATCGTTAATAGTCTCGGCTTGTGCACGAGCTTCCGCCACAAGTCGATCGACCGTTTCGGTTAATTCGACGGCATTTTCCAGTTCAAACGAGCCATTACCGCCAGAAAAATAATTGCGTTCAAAAATATCGATTAGTTGCATTGAGTTGAACATTATTACGCTAATGTATTCAAAACGCTCTTCTTTTTCCTCGTAAGTTAGTTGAGGATCGTTTTCCACAAGGACAATATATTCGTGTCCAATCCGCAAAAGTTCCTGATACATTTCGGCAATGCGTTCTTCAGTTTGCGACTTTTGCGTAGTTGTGTAGCGCCAAATTGAATCCATAAAAGTTGCACGCAAATATCTGCGTAACTCTGTAAATTGCTGTTGATATTCCAAAATTACCGTTGACCGCATATTAACATAATCCAACAAATATGCGTTCATTCTATCAGTATTATTGTGAGAAATATCCGAAAATATTACTGTTCCCACAAATATCACTATTATCACCGTATACGACATAACTATCTTCTTCGAAATAGTCAATTTTCCCATCAAATTCATCTAAATTTCCTTTCTTAAAACCTTGGGGCGCTGCCCCCCGCCGCCGGCGGGCAGGCAAACCCCGTTGGGTACGCGTACCCAAACCCGCTAAATTTTTAATGCGGTGGTGGATGTTATTTTTATTTATATTTTGGTGCTTTGCAGTTGTCAATAAAAAAACAAACAATTTTATGTTGTGTTTGCAAAGGTTCTAACATTGTTTGTTTTTTTAGGTTGATATATTTTTTTGGGTGCGACAATAGCAGACACAACCCTGTCTGTCTGTCTGTCTGTCTGTCTGTCTGTCTGTCTGTCTGTCTGTCTGTCTGTCTGTCTGTCTGTCTGTCTGTCTGTCTGTCTGTCTGTCTGTC
>WRKG01000272.1 GCA_009778185.1 Bacillota bacterium | reverse complement strand
TAAAAATGGCAAATATTACTGGAAAAGGGGAAACCTTGATATGGATATAATAACACAAAATGCCCACTATAGGCAACGAATGATAAAATATTGCCCGTCTGCTCGGCGGGCAGGTAAAAAGCATGGAGCAGCAAAGACGGCGGCGACCCGCCTGCCGGACGGGCAGGTAAGATATAAAATAAGTCGAAAAGCGGTATATAAATGGCTAAAGAGATACGATGGAACGATAGAAAGCCTAAAAGACCAATCCCGTAGACCAAAAAACAGCCCAAAAGCTCACACGGCCCGCCTGCCGGACGGGCAGGCAAAAGAAATAGGGCTTATAAAGAAAATACTAAAAAAGATAGGAAACAACGATTTAATATTAGCATTTCAAATGCTAGTAAAAAAGGGCTACAAACGTAGCTATGCATGATTTAAGCGAATAGCCAAAAAACTAAGCGATGCCGAACAGAAAAAGAAAAAACCTGTAAAAGAGCCAAAACCCTACACAACCCGTCTGCCTCCTGCCTGTCGGCAGACAGGGACGGGCAGGGAGCAAGCTATCCTGGTGAAAAAATACAGATAGACGTAAAATATGTGCCGAAAAGCTGTATAACCAACGGAAATCCATATTACCAGTTTACAGCAATAGACGAATGTACACGGTTTGTACACCGTCAAATTTACGATGACAAAAGCACGTATAGCGCAAAGTTATTTTTGGACGAAGTGCTAGAGGTTATGCCGTTTCCGATCCGATTAGTGCAAACGGACAATGGGACGGAGTTCACCTGCCCGTCCGGCACCTGCCCGCCGGCAGGCGGGGGCGGGCAAACACGCTGTTAGTAAAAAAATCCACTCACAAAACACTGTTTGAGCAAGCGTTATTGGATATGGATATAGAGTATCAGCGAATAAGAATAGCAACGCCAAGACACAACGGCAAAGTAGAGCGGCAACATCGAACCGACGGCTTGCAATTCTATAGCAAGATAAAAATGTATTCGCTAGAACATGGCAGGAAACAAATAGCAGCTTACAATAAATTCTCTAACGACATTATCAAAACTTGCTTAAATATGCAGAGCCCTAATGAGGTTTTGGCCTGCCTGTCGGCAGACAGGCAAAATTTTTAGCTATTATGTTTTAACTTTCGCCTTTTTATATCACTAAAATTTTTTTGTAACCTATGTTTGACACTTCTACAAAAAAACAAAAAATTTTTTTCAAACCCTATTGACATATCGAAATTTATCATTTATACTTAATTAGCACTCAACAAGAGAGAGTGCTAACAAAAACTTATAACCCACTAATTACGCCAGTTTTACCACAAAAGGAAGTGAGATATGAAACTTAACTTACGGCAAACAAAAATTTTAGAGGCTATAATCATCGATTACATTGCCACCGCCGAGCCTGTTGGTTCGCGCACGATTGCCAAAAAGCACGATTTTGGAATTAGCTCTGCCACGATACGCAACGAGATGAGCGACCTTGAAGATATGGGGCTTATCACGCAACTTCACACCTCGTCAGGTAGAGTGCCGTCCGATTTGGGCTACCGAACTTATGTCAACAGTTTAATGAAATATCGCCCACTTACCAACGAAGAAACAGTATATCTGCAACGAATGATTATGAACAACATTCACCACGTGGATTATCTGCTACAAGAAACCGCCAAAGCTATTGCCAATCTCACGCAATACGCAACTATCGTCTTCGAGCCGAAAGAAAAAAAAATTGTAATAAAAAGTATCCAACTAATGCCCATGGACGAGCGTTGCATTCTCGTAGTTTGGATTACCGATACAAAAGCCGTCAAAAATAAAATTGTTATGGTGCAAGATCCCCCAGATTACAACACACTCGCCGATCTTGCGAAAATTCTTAACGATACGTTGCAAAACAAAGCGATTCAAAGTATCAACAAAAAAACGGTTAAAATTTTGCTAGATGCTTTTGGGCAACACGCACGGCTAGTTATGCCAATTTTGGGCGTTTTTGCGGATGCTCTAAAAGAGGTTGGCAATATTTACACTAGCGGCGTAAACAATTTTTTGGTGTTTCCAGAGTTTGCCGACCGCGACAAGGTTCAAGAAATTTTTAAGGCTCTGGAAGAAATTGAACTGCTTGTCAACTTGTTTAATCATACTTTTGCTGACGGCGTTCATGTAATTATCGGCACGGAAAATCAAATTGAGTCGCTCCAAAATTGTAGCATTGTTAGTGCCAATTTTTCGCTAGCGACCGCAAAAGCCCTTGACGAAACACAAACCGCCACAATAGGAATAATCGGGCCCACGCGAATGAATTACCAACAAGCAATCTCCATTATGAATGGCTTGCTTGCTAACATAAACACCGTGCTTATTGCACTAGAATTATAAAAATTATCAGCAAAACGGAGGTGAATCCCATGGACAACGAAAAATTTGACGAAATCGCCGAAAATGAAGACGAAGACATCGAAATTATCGATGCTGACGAAACGGAAGAAAACGGCGAAAAATCCCAAAATTACGAAGAATTGCTCGATCGCTACCGTCGAACCCTCGCCGAGTTTGATAACTTTCGCAAGCGAACAATCAAAGAAAAATCGGGTGCATACGACAACGGCGTACACAATACCGTGGAAAAACTGCTCCCAATAATAGATAACTTTACACGCGCACTAGCCGCCGCTGCAGAAATAGCCGACGAAACGCCATTTTATCAAGGCGTTTCGCTGATAGCACGGCAACTAGAAAATTACCTAGCCGAAATCGGCGTAGAAACAATCGAAACAATAGGTCAACCATTTAATCACAACCTACATTACGCCGTAGCACACACCGAAGACCCAAATTTTGGTCAAAATGAAATAACCGAAGAAATGCAAAAAGGCTACACATACCGCACAAAAGTAATTCGCCCAAGCATGGTAAAAGTAGCAAACTAAAAATAAATTGAAATAAATTACCCCCAACCATAAAAAATATGCGGGTCAAGGGCGCGCGCGTCCTTGCGGGTGTGGGCAGCGCCCACGGTTTTAGTACCCACGGTTTTGATTTTAATTATTAAATTTAGGAGGAACAAAAAATGTCGAAAATTATTGGAATAGATTTAGGAACAACCAACTCTTGCGTGGCAGTAATGGAAGGCGGACAGCCTGTAGTAATAGCCAATAGTGAGGGCTTACGGACAACGCCGTCCATTGTAGGGTTTACAAAGGCGAATGAGCGGCTTGTCGGCGAAACCGCCAAACGGCAAGCTATCACAAACCCTGATAATACAATATCTTCCATAAAAAGGCAAATGGGAACAGATTATAAAGCTAATATCAACGGTAAAAATTACTCTCCGCAAGAAATTTCTAGTATGATTTTGCAAAAATTAAAGGCAGATGCCGAAAGTTATCTTGGCGAAACCATTACGGAAGCCGTTATTACCGTGCCAGCCTACTTTACCGACAGCCAACGCCAAGCCACCAAAGATGCAGGGCGTATCGCTGGGCTTGATGTTAAGCGGATTATCAACGAACCCACCGCCGCCGCTCTTTCCTATGGGCTTGACAACGAAAACGAACAAAAAATTATGGTTTACGATTTGGGCGGCGGAACTTTTGATGTTTCTATCATCGAAATTGGCGATGGTGTTATCGAAGTGCTTGCAACTAGCGGAAATAACCATCTCGGCGGCGACGATTTTGACGACCGCATTATCAAATTTCTTGTTACCGAGTTCAAAAATTTGGAAGGCGTTGACTTAAGCCAAGATAAAATGGCAGTGCAACGGCTAAAAGAGGCCGCCGAAAAAGCTAAAAAAGAATTGTCAACCGTTACCACAAGCAATATAAATCTTCCGTTTATAACCAGCACAAACGAAGGTCCAAAACATATGGATATAAATATCACACGCGCCAAATTTGACGAACTTACTCACGATTTAGTTGAGGCAACAATGGGACCCGCTCGTACCGCCTTGAAAGATGCGGAAGTTTCGCCAAGCGAGTTGTCTAAAGTGCTGTTAGTTGGCGGATCTACGCGCATTTTGGCTGTGCAAGATGCCGTCAAAAAATTGACCGACAAAGAGCCTTTTAAGGGAATAAATCCCGACGAATGCGTTGCCCTCGGAGCAAGCATACAAGGCGGCAAAATGTCTGGCGAAGCGGGAACTGGCGATATTGTGCTGTTTGACGTAACTCCGCTTTCGCTCGGAATTGAAACGATTGGTCGTGTAGCAACCAAGCTGATTCCACGAAATACGACAATTCCCACAAACAAAACGCAAACGTTTTCTACCGCAGAAAACAACCAAACAGCTGTTGACATTCACGTTGTGCAAGGCGAACGCCAATTTGTACAGGACAACAAAACGCTTGGACAGTTCCGTCTGGACGGAATCGCTCCCGCACCGCGCGGAGTTCCACAAATTGAAGTTCAGTTTGATATTGATGCGAACGGCATTGTAAAGGTTTCTGCAAAGGACTTGGGAACAGGCAAAGAGCAAAATATAACCATCGCCGCTAGCACAAATATGTCCGATGACGATATTGAACGTGCCGTTAAAGATGCGGAAATCTACGCCGAACAAGACAGAATCCGCAAAGATGCGATTGATTCCAAAAATGAGGCGGATTCGCTTATCTTCCAAACAGAAAAGCTGTTGACAGATATGGGCGATAAAGTAGATGCAACCGACAAAGCAATGTTAGAGGACGAAATGGCGAAACTCCGCCAAGTAAGCGAGCCGCTTTCTGCCGACACAATGAACGAAATGGACACAAATATGCTAAAATCGGCAATCGAAGCCTATACAAAAGTGCTAAACGATTTCTCAACAAAATTGTATCAACAAGCAGGCGGACAAGGTGGACAAAACGAGGGCTTTAACGGACAGCAAGGCGGACAACCGTTTGACGAAAATGTAGTTGACGGAGAATTTACAGAGAAAGAGAATTAGACAATGGCGGATAAAAGTGATTATTACGAAACCTTGCAAGTCAGCAAACAAGCGACAAATGACGAGTTAAAACGCGCCTATCGCAAGCTAGGAAAGCAGTATCATCCGGATTCAAATCCGGGTGATGCTACTGCCGAAGCAAAATTCAAGGAAATAAACGAAGCATACGCAGTTTTAAGCGATGCGGACAAACGCGCGGCATACGACCAGTTTGGTCATGCGGCATTTGATTCGGCTGGCGGCGGCGGTGCTGGCGGTGGCGGATTTTACGGCAACATGAACTTCGATATGAACGATATTGTCAGTAGCTTTTTTGGTGGTAGCGATATTTTCGGCGGTGGTCGGCGGCGAAATGGTCCACAGCGCGGTGCAGATTTGCAAACGAGAATGACAATAACGCTAGAAGAAGCGGTATTTGGTGCAACGCGCGAAATTCAGTTGCCAACCCACGAAACTTGCAAACCTTGCAACGGTAGTGGCGCAAAGCCAGGAACGCATCCCGAAACGTGCAAAGAATGTGCTGGTCATGGACAAGTTCGCCGTATGCAACAAACAATGTTAGGCTCTATGACGACTGTTTCAACTTGCCCAGTTTGTCGCGGCGAAGGCAAAATTATCAAAGAACAATGCACAAGTTGTCGTGGCAACGGCAAAATTAGAGTAGAAAAAACGCTTTCTGTAAATGTTCCAAAAGGGATTGACAGCGGTCAAAGCATCCGCCTATCTGGCAAAGGCGAACCAGGCGAAAAGGGCGGTCCAGACGGCGATTTAATGATTGTAATGCAAATTCGACCTCACAAAGTGTTTGCACGGCAAGGCAACAACCTTTATTTGGACGTTCCAATAACGTTTGTGCAAGCCGCACTCGGCGACGAGATAGCTGTTCCTCTCCTGGACGGCACAGAAGAACGCTATCAAATAAAAGCAGGTACTCAACCTGGATCGGTTGTAAGTTTGAAAAGCAAAGGAGTACCGAGCGTTCGCAATAACCGAAATGTGGGCGATTTAGTGGTTACTTTGAATGTTAGCGTACCCACAAAATTAACCGAAAAGCAAAAAGAGCATTTGCAAGCCTTTAACAACGAAATGGGCGAAGAATATATAAACGCTAAAAAAAGTTGGTTGGATAAAATTAAAGAAATGATGAAAAAATAGGAAAGTAAAAAGGGCGGAAATTACCTGCCCTTTTTTTGCAAATCAACTTAACAAAAAATGCGGGCGGATATTATCCGCCCGTTTTTCTACAGTAGCTTATTGTTAAGTTGTTCAAGTATAAGTTGTTCGAGTATAATTACTTCTTTTCGAATGGATTGACTATTTTTAAGGTGCTTGCGATAATCTGTCCATTGTGCTTTTAGTGCTATTTTTTGCCTATCGAAATCGTCTGTTGAAAATGCGTATAAAACGTTTGTATCAAAAAAAGACTCTACCGTTCATTGGCTTCATCACGATTAAATTTCCAACCTTTCGTACTAATTAGCGGTTTACAAATATCGTCGAAAGTTAATGGTGGACTTTCAACGGTTTTTTCAGCAACTTCCGTTTTGCTTTGTCAACTTTGTTCGTTTGCAATATTCATGGGTTTGCTCCTTTCTTTTTTGGACTATTTTTGCTAAAAAATTGTACTACAAAGATGCCAATTTATCAAAAGTTTTAACGTGCATTAACTTCCTCCCTGTCAAATTTCCAATTTTCGTCCAATTCAATTAACGGTTTTGATATATCACGAAAAGTTTTTAACGATTTCGTACTAATTAGCGGTTTACAAATATCGTCAAAAGTTAATGGTGGACTTTTGACGGATTTTTCTGCTAGTTCTATAATTTCTGCTTTGCTCTTCCACCTTTGCACAAATTCCAAAAGTGCTGTTTCGACAATTAACTCGGGCTTTGTTATTCCCGATAATCTTTCTGCCTCGGCTAAAATATTATCTTCGATTGCAATGTTCATAAGGTTATTCCTCTCTTTTTGTGAAATATTAGGTTGCAGAAAAATTATAACGCAAAAATCCCAGTTTGTCAATCAAAATATTTTGCATACAAAAATTGCATTATCAAAAAAAGTTTGATATAATGCAAATATACTAAAAAAAGGAGAATTACCATGACCAAAACTAGAGTAGCCGTTATAGGATACGGCAATATAGGAAAATACGCAGTTGAGGCGGTTTTGTCCGCATCAGATATGGAACTTGCGGGCGTTGTGCGGCGCGACGGTGCGGCAAATAATCCGTTGCCAAACGTAACTTTCATAGACGAAAAAGCCCACATAAACACGTTGGGAGAAGTTGACGTTGCGTTGCTGTGCAAGCCAACTCGCCAAATAAAAGAATACGCAACTCGCTATTTATCGCAGGGCATTCACACGGTTGACAGCTTTGATATTCACGGCGATATTTTGGACTTGCGCGAAAACTTGCACCAAATAGCCGAAAAATCCCAAGCAACCGCAATAATAGCGGCAGGTTGGGATCCTGGTATCGATTCCGTTGTGCGAACCTTGCTAGAGTCCGCCGCGCCAGTTGGAATAACTTACACAAACTTCGGGCCAGGAATGAGCATGGGACACAGCGTTGTAGCACGTTCCAAGGACGGCGTAAAAGATGCAATGTCGTTGACGATTCCCATGGGAACTGGCGTTCACAGGCGAATGGTTTACGTTCAGCTAGAATACGGTGCTGATCTCGAAACCGTTACACGAGCAATAAAATCAGACGATTATTTCAAAAATGACGAACTGCACGTTATTCCTGTTGCCGATGTTTCCGCTTTGGCAGATATGGGACACGGCGTAAATATGGTCAGAAAAGCCCGCTCGGGTTTTACCGATAACCAAATTTTTACCTTTGATATGCGCATAAACAATCCAGCTTTAACGGCTCAAATTATGGTATCTTGTGCCAGAGCCTGCACAAAACAAAAACCAGGTGCGTACACAATGATCGAAATTCCGCCTGTCTATTTTCTCGATGGCAACCTTGAAGAGAACATTAAACGTCTAGTATAAAAATGGTCAACTGTATTTTTTATACAAACAGAAAGTTGGATTATTATGGAAAAAATTAAAGTAACCGTTGCAAAACACGGCACAATAGAAATCTCGCAAAATACGACTCTGCAAGAGTTAAGTCAACAGCTAACTTTTGACCGTCCTATTTTGTTGGCAAAATTGAACAATCAGCTAAAAGAGTTGCACAATCCAATTTATTACGATTGCAATGTGGAATTTTTGGATATTACCGATGCGAACGGCTACCGTGCATATCAACGTGGCGTTGCATTTTTGATGATTTACGCAATTAAGACACTTTTCAAAAATGTTCGCATTGTCGTTGGACATTCCATTAACAAAAATTATTATTGCGAATTGCCCAATTTTGGTCAACCGCTAACCGAGCAGCTTTTGCAAGATATTGAGAAAATTATGCTCGAACTAGTGCAAAAAAATACTCCCATCGAAAAAATTGTGTTGCCCCTGGAAAAAGGCTTGAAAATATTCTCCGATTTGGATATGCCCGATAAAATTGAAATGCTGAAATATCGCCGAACATCCTATGTTAATTTTTATAAATTGGATTGGCTGCACGATTATTTTTATGGACATTTGCCCGCAAATGCTGGCTGTTTAGATTCTTTCAAGTTATCGTTGCGTTCCAAAGGAATTTTATTGCAATTTCCGTCGTCATATCATGGCTATAAATTGGTTGACGCAACTCATTATACAAAAATTTCCGAAGTATTTGAGGAATCCAATCAGTGGGCAAGGTTGATAAAAATTGACACGGTCGGCTCGCTAAACAACAAGCTATGCACCACAGGAATCGGCGAAGTTATCCAAGTAACAGAAGCGTTGCACGAAAAGAAAATTGCCAATTTGGCAGATCAAATTATGCACGGACACAAGCGGATTGTTCTAATTGCGGGTCCGTCATCTAGCGGAAAAACCACTTTCGCATCACGATTGGGCGTTCAGTTGCGAGTAAACGGCGTGCAGCCTTACGTTATTTCGCTAGATAACTATTACGTAAACCGCGACCAAACGCCAGTTGACGAAGACGGCAAATTCGATTTTGAAACCATTCGCGCCCTGGACACAGAGCAAATTAACCAGGATTTAAGCAGTTTGCTCTCCAACGAGCGAGTAAATATGCCAATTTATAATTTTTTAACGGGCAAACGAGAATACAAAAATAATTATCTAAAATTGGCAAAAAATGACGTGCTAATAATCGAGGGAATCCACGGGCTAAACGACATAATCGGCAAAGGCATTCCGCGCGAAAATATGTTCAAAATATTTATATCTGCTTTAACGCAAATAAATATTGACGACCACAATCGTATTCCCACAACAGATACACGGCTTGTGCGGCGCATTGTGCGCGATCACCAATTTCGGGGATATTCTGCCGAAACTACCATAAATATGTGGTATTCCGTTATGCGCGGCGAAGGCAAATATATTTTCCCATTCCAAGAGGAAGCCGATGCGTTTTTTAACTCCGCGCTAGTTTACGAGATGTGCGTACTAAAGCAGTTTGCCGAACCGCTACTTTTTAACATTGACAAAACTTCTCCAGCATACGCAGAGGCAAAGCGGCTAATTAAATTTTTAGATAGCTTTTTGGGCGTTAGCAGCGAGTTTGTTCCGCCAAACTCTATCTTGCGCGAGTTTGTTGGTGGTAGTAATTTTGCTTATGCACATTAAAAACCTTGGGGCGCTGCCCCCCGCCTGCCGGCGGGCAGGCAAACCCCGCAAGGACGCGCGCGCCCTTGACCCGCTATTTTGCGATAATAAAATATTTTGGAATTTGCCGTAGGGGCGGATATTATCCGCCCGTTTTCTTGCCATTTGATACATTTGATATATTGTAATAATTTTTACAATATTACCAACCGTATTTACAAACGTTGTTTGTTCGTACTGTCTGTTGAAAATTTTTATACTCGAACAACTTAAAAAATGCGGGTCAAGGGCGCGCGCGTCCTTGCGGGGGGTGTGGGGGGCAGCGCTCCCCACGGTTTTGAAGTTGTTTTGAGTGTATTTTCAACTTGTCAACTCAACCGTTCCAACATATTTTGCGATTCCGTTAAAATCCCCTCGCAGGGTTAATGATGCAATTTCGTCCAAATGAACCTTTATTTTTTGCGGATAATTATTTTCTTCCAAGGTTGACAAAATTGCTTTAACGCCTTTTTTGTTGTATTTTTTTGCTAGTGTTTGAATTTCCGATAATTTGTCTTGCAAAAAATTTATATCTGTTTCGGATAAATTTGCGGAATTTTCAGCATTTTCAACATTATCTAACAAATTTACTTTAGCTTGCAATTCCGCTATAAATCCGTTGACATTTTCGGATATTTCTAATATATTATTTTCGTTTGCCAATTTTTCTAAATTGTAGGCTTTGTTTGACAACTCATTTTCGCCAATATTTGCCAACGAACTTTTTATACCATGCACGGCAATAGCGAAGTTGTCAACGGTTTTTTCAAATTTCTCGTCGCCAAAATTTCCAAAACCTTCCGCCAAAATTTCGGATATAATTTTCAAAGTTTTTTTTGCATCGCCCACAAATATTTTTTTAAGCCCTTCATCGTCAACTAAATTGTCAACTTTTAGAGTTTCCGCCTTTTTATTTTGCCATTCCGCACGAGCCTTTTCGACCACTTCTGGCGGTTGCTTTTCGTAAATTAACCGCATTAAATAGACGTTTAACGCCATTATATCTATTGGTTTTGATACAAATCCAGCAAATCCATTGGACATAAATAAATCCGATTGCCCCAAAATTGTGTTCGCCGTGAGTGCAACCAACGGATGCTCATATCCAAGGGCTTGTATGCGTTTGGCGGTTTCCAAGCCGTCCATTTCGGGCATCATGTGATCCATAAAAATTATATCGTATACGTTGCCTTTTGATACCCGTTCGATTGCCGCCGCACCGCTTGTTACCGTTTCTACCTGCATTCCGTAATGAGATAAAATTCCGCGAGCCACGTATAAATTGGAATCCTGGTCGTCAACTACTAAAACTTTGCCGTACGGCATTGGTTCAAACACGAAATTTGCATTTTTGTAAACCTTAAAATTATCAAAATCGTAAGTTGCTAGTTTGTCAACGGTTTCTTTGCCCAAAATTGTGGCATCGTGTATTTCTTGAGGAAAACTCACTGTAAATGTGCTGCCTTTGCCTTTTTCCGTTTCAACAGAAATTTCTCCGTCCATCAGCTTTGCAAGACGGCTTGTTATGTGCATTCCTATTCCCGTGCCTTGTATATAGCGGTTTTCTTCCTGGTTAAATCGCACATATTGCTCGTTGAACAATGTGCTGGCTTGCTCTTTTGTCATGCCCTGCCCTGTGTCGGCAACGGTGCAATGCAAAATTATAAAATTGTCCAAATCGGTGCTTTCTCGTTTCATTGTCAACTTAATTTGTCCGCCTGGCGTATATTTGAACGCATTCGATAGCAAATTGTTCAAAACTTGCTTTATTCTCAACTGGTCGCCTATCAATTCGGACGGAATCGTTTCATCTATGTCAACTATGAATTTTATGTCTTTGCTGCCTTTTAGCATTATGTTGTACTGAATTGTGTCCATTATAAAACTGCTGGTTTCATAGGGTTCTTCGACTATTGTCAACTTGCCAGCCGCAATTTTGGATAAATCCAACAAATCGTCGATAATGCCGATTAACAAGGTTGACGATTTATGTATTTGCAAAAATGCCTCTTCAACTTCTGGAGAACTGTGTTTTTTCAGCAGTTGAATATCCGAAACGCCACGAATTACATTAACGGGCGTTCTAATTTCGTGGCTCATGTGCGCCAAAAATTGATTTTTCGCCAAATTTTCCTCGTGCGCGGTTTCCAAAGAACGCGCCTTTTGGTAAACCGCTTTAATATCGCTCAACGCATCCAAATTATCGCTAACTTTGACATCTAAATCGCCTTGCGACATTCTTTTGAGAGCGTACGCAATCTCGTTTACAGGCTGCACAACGCTTGCAACAAAGTTGTTTAACATTACGATAGCATTTTTCCAGTCGCCAGAATAACGGTCAACAGAAATCCGTTTGTTAAAATCTCCTTTGGATGCCGATTGTGCTAAATTTTCAATATCGATATAAATATTTCGGAAATTATTTTGCAATAAATTTAATGTTATGTTGGCGGATTCCTTTTTGCCTGGCATTGGTTTAAGCAGGGCATCAAAATCGCCGTTGCCATATTTTTCGACCACTGACAAAATTTCGCTTATATCGTTATCCATATTTTCGATGATAGAATTGATAACAACTGCGGTATATCGATATGTACCTACAAACATTTCTTCGTCAAGCCGAGCATCCGTATCGCCAAGCGAAAATTCTTGTGCGGTATCATTTATTTCCAATAATAACAGCTGAAAAACGTCAATCATATCGGCTATTGTGTTGGATAACAAGCCGATTTCGTCGTCGTCGTCGGTACGCAAATTAACGTCAAAGTCGCCCATTTGTACCTTTTTGGCATTTTCGGAAATACTGGACATTCTCGTAAATTTGAAATGTTTCAGCATTGAAACCGCAATCCCAATAATTAAGGACAAAATCATAATCGAAACAATCAAAAATATCATTTGCAAGCCAACGATTGACTGGTGAAGTTCTCCGCGAACATTGTCAATATTTATACGAGATATTGTCAACATTTGAGAAACCTGCATATTTACGGCATCGCCCAAAGCGAGAATATGTTCCATGTTAAATTCGGTTTCTCCGCCTTCAAAACTCAACAAAAAATGCTCATAAACTTCTGTAACGGTGTCCATGTACGAGCGAGTAACACGAACACGAGCAGTCAATTCTTCATAAGAAAGGCGTTCGTCAACGTTTAATGTTTGTATATACGAGTTGATTGTCATGTGCATTCTTATGTATAAATTATCCATTTGTTGCAAGCGAACGTTAGCGTCTTCTTCGCCGAGCAAATCACGTTCCCATAAAATGGTTATCATAACGCGCTGCATATCCGTAAAAAGCTGATGAAATTCCATCATAAATTTGTAGCGTTCGACAACGGATTCGTACAAATAAGTTTGCAGTTCGTCGCTACGATTGCTGTTAAAAATAGCCAAAATTACTATTCCCAAAGATATTACAAGAATGACAACATAAGAAAACATCAATTTTTGGGCAATAGTCAAACGATTAAATATTTTCATGGTAATTTTCCTCGTGAATTTTCTTAAATTGTCCACTAATTTCTGCGAAAACTTTTATCATTACGGGATCAAAATGTTTGCCCGATTCGTTCAAAATCATTTCGACGGCTTTTTCGTGAGGAAAGGCTTTTTTGTACGGACGAGCGGTAGCAAGTGCATCGTAAACATCGGCGATTGCCATTAACCGCCCATGAATTGGGATATTTTCGCCAGCCAATTTTGCAGGATAACCGCTACCATCCCAACGTTCGTGATGATACTTGACAAACATATCGGCAGCCTTCAAAAACAGGTTTCCGCCAGTTCGCGAGATTGTTCGGTTTATCAAATCGGAGCCGATATTAACGTGTTCTTTCATAATTTCAAATTCTTCGTCCGTGAGTTTTCCAGGTTTATTTAATATAATATCCGAGATTCCAACTTTGCCAATATCGTGCAAAATTGAGCAGGACGGAATAACCTCTAAATCCCAGTCAGCTAAATCTTCGGTGTAAATATTTCGCTCTAGCAGGGCAGTTGCGAGGATTCGCACATATTTTACCGTACGACCAATATGATCGCCCGTGTTTTCGTCGCGGCTTTCGACAATATCCGACAAAATCAAAATAAGTTGGTTGTAGTTATCGTTGAGTTCTGCGGTTTTTTCCTTTAGCAGTTCGTTCATGTTAATTTGCAAGCCAACACGATTTAGCAAAACTTGGTTAGAAAAAGGCTTGTGAATAAAATCCACCGCGCCCATTTCGAAGCCTTTTGCCTCTATGTCAACATCTATTGTGCCAGTTAAAAAAATTACTGGAATAGTCGCATAATTTGGATTAGCTTTAAGCAGCTGTATTGCTTCAAAGCCGTCCATATTGGGCATTCTTAAATCAAGCAAAATTAAATCGGGCATAATATTTTCAATGGCATCAAACATAAGTTCGCCCGAAGATAACGTTATTACATCATACTTTTCTTCCAAAGCACTCTCTATTTTAGCTAAATTTGTATCATTATCGTCAACCGAAAAAATAATTTTTCTCACATAAATCCTCCTCAAACCGTGGGGCGCAAAACCTTGGGGCTCTGCCCCCCGCCTGCCGGCGGGCAGGCAAACCCCGCAAGGACGCGCGCGCCCTTGACCCGCATTTTTTTTACGCAATGATTTTCTATATATTATTTCGGCATAATTACTAAAAAATATTACAAAAAAATGTTTTTTTGTTTCGACCTATTGGAACAGTAAAAATTATCCGATATAATATATGTACACAAAATATTTTATAATTTTAACAAAAGAAAGAGGTGCATTTTTTTGAAAATGTTTATTAAAGGCTCGATGCTTGCTTTGGTTGCCATTTTTGCAATAGCAAATACAGCGGTTTTTGCAAGCGAAGTGGAGGAAGAAGTTGCTAACGGACTTCCTCAATTTACAGGCGAGGGCGTTGAAGAAACCGAAGAAACCGCCCAAACCGACGAAGTAGATGCTGATTTGCCAGTTATCGGAACATTTATGTCCGTTACAGGCGAAGTTTCCGAAATTGATGAGCTTATTTACGGCGAATCGCGGATTACATTGGTAAACCCAGAAGGTGAACCGATTGCCCACATTAGCACAGATTATTTTACGCACGTACTCGGGAACGAAATTGCTGTTGGTGATATTGTTACCGCTTATTATCCGTCAAATGCTATTATGACGATGATTTGGCCACCACAGCATACCGCACGTTTAATTGTCAATGGCGATTTTGTCAATGTTGCAATCGATATTTTTAACTTAACCGATGGCAATTTAATTAGTGCAAACGAAATGTTGCAACTCAATTTTACCGAAAACACGCAAATTTTATTACAAGATGGACAAGATTTTCGTGCAGCTATCGAAGTTGACGAAGAACTTGGCATCGAAACAACTTTGCTACAAGAAATGGACGGACGCACTTTAGTAGTAACGTACGGTCCAACAACCATGAGCATTCCCGCGCAAACCATCCCAGGTGCAGACGGCACAAACCTTAGCATTATCGTATTATTTGAGCCAATAACCGCGGGCCCTGCACCAATCGATGTAGAGCCAATAGTTACAGAACCAGTCGAAGAAGACGAATTTCAGCAAGCGGTTACTTTGCCTGCACTTGTGCCAACTCCACGAGAAGACTTACCATTGGATATTCCCGCAAATGCAATATTTGTAAATGGTGCAATTATTTCCGCACCTTGGCAAGAGCAAAATGGCGTTTACATGGTACCTTTGCGTTCTGTAATGGCTGCTCTCAATTTGGACGGCACAATTTCTTGGAACGGCGAAACAAATTCTATTGTGGTAAGCAATGGCTCGCAAGAAATCAACTTGTCAGTGGGTTCTAATGAATATTTAGTGGACGGGCAAGTTTTAACCCTTGATTCCTCGCCAGTTATTATCGACTCGCTAACCTTTGTACCTTTCAACTTTTTCTCGTTAGTTTTTGGCTTAAATAATGCTTATTATTTGGACGGCCGCATTATGATTGATAACGATGCTCCTGTTCAATTAAACTAAATATCAAATGTAGGGGTTCAACTTTTTGAACCCCTACTTGTAGTTACAGCATTGTTAATGCCAGTCAGTGGTTGAAAAATTCCCAAATTGTAATAAAATCAACTGCTGATTCGCAATCTCAATAAATTTTAAGACACCATATTTTAGTGTGTCAAAAAAAGAAAAGTGGTGTAATAGTGAACAAAAACCCTACATTAAAGCAAATAGCCCAAAATTTAGGATTATCGTCTGCAACGGTGTCAAAAGCACTGGCAGGCAGAATGGATATTAGCACCGAAACAAAAGAAAAAGTAGTATCTTATGCTCGCGAAATTGGCTACTTAAAAGGAAAAGCTGTTCGGCGACGGTTGGGGATTCTTGCCGTTAATGTTAGCGATATGAACGATAATTTTTCCTCGGTAATTTTTAATACTTTGTTGGGATTTCAGCAATACGCCAACCGTTTAGATTACGATACAGTAATGCTAACTTGCGATTCTACCGATCAAACTTCGCGCACTTTGGATAGTTTTGTATTCGAAAATCGATTAGACGGAATGTTTGTATTAGGGCTAAAAAACACCGATTTTTATTACGAGCAGTTGAATATTGCGACTGTTCCTATTGTTGTAATGGATATAACTTCGCTTAATTCTACCGTCGGCTACATAGGAACAGACAGCATTTTAGGCGGAATTTTAGCAATAGATCATCTAGTTAAATTGGGACATAAACGAATCGGTTTTGTCAACGGCTCTATTAAGGCGTACATTTCGCAAGAACGGCTAGCTGGTTATATTACCGCTTTGCATATGCACAAGTTGCCTTTTGACCAAGATTTATGCTTTGACGGGGATTTTTCCCTACAAAGTGGCGTTGCTGCCGCCGATTATTTTTCCAAGAAAAACGTAACTGCAATCTATTTTTCAAGCGATTTAATGGCTTTGGGTGCAATACAGCAATTTACTAATTTGGGATACTCTTTGCCGCAAAATATGTCAATAATCGGCTTTGACGATTTGCCCATTTGTCTGTCGAGCATTCCGCCAATTACCACAGTAGCCCAAGATCCGATTGCTTTAGGCGAAGCCGCTTGTGCCACTTTATACGGATTAAGCCAAAACATCCCTGTCAAAAACGTAAAACTAGCTCCGCATCTCATAATCCGCGATTCTACGACACAATTACAACAACGTTAAAACCGCGCCCTCCCGCCTGTCGGTGGGCAGGTAATCCGCATTTTTATTATTTTTTTGGAGGTTCTCAATGATATTTGTTAATTATGGTTTAGATTGGGCGAAAGCAACGTATAATTTACTGGTTGCTTCGGATATTACCGATTATTTGAAATTGGGAATGTCGGTAGCGTTAAAGCCTAATTTAGTGAACGTAACGCATCCTAGCGAGGGTGCAACAACGCATCCCGAAGTATTAGAGGGGATAATTCAGTTTTTGCAAGAATTTGGCATTAAAAAGATAAAAATAATGGAAAGTGGTGCAATCGGCAATAACACAAAAAAAGCCTACAAAGTGGCAGGTTACGAATATTTAACCCAAAAATACGGCGTTCCGCTGGTAGATCTAAAAAATGCACCAACTAAAACCCTGCAACATAGCGGATTAAACATACCTATCGCCGAAGAGGCGTTAAATGCTGAATTTTTGATTGATGTCCCTGTGCTAAAGGCACATTGTCAAACAAAATTAACGTGTTGCTTAAAAAATTTGAAAGGCTGCTTGCCAGAAAGCGAAATGCGCCGTTTTCACACATTGGGATTACACAAGCCGATTGCGGCGTTGGCGGCTTTGTTGCCTGTGCATTATTGCGTTGTGGACGGCATTTGCGGCGATTTATCCTTTGAAGAGGGCGGAACGCCTGTCGAAGCAAATCGTATTATTGCGGCTCGCAATCCGCTATTGGTGGATTCTTTTTGTGCAGGACTTATCGGCTACCAACCTGAAGAAATCGGCTATTTATCTCTTGCGAAAGAACATGGGATTGGCGAGTTTTTTTCCGAAAACACGCAAGTTGTGCAACTTAATACAACAGATAAACCTCAACAAAAAAGTGAACGTATCTCGGAACGTTACCGCAAATCCAATATAGTTGAAAAAGATGCTTGCTCGGTTTGTTATTCTGCGTTAGTTTTCGCCCTCCACAGAGCAGGTGGCACAAACAAAAATATTTGCATAGGACAAGCCTTTAAGGGCGAAAAAAATTCCAATGCTTTAGGAATTGGCAACTGCACAGCCAATTTTGACAATTTTGTAAAAGGTTGTCCGCCAAAAGCAGTGGACATTTTGGAATATATTAAAAAATAGGTTTAATAATCCAGTTTAATGAAAATTTGGCAACGTGAAAATTGTGAACGTACAAAAATGTTGCAATGTGAAAAATGTTGTAATGTTAAATATGCAATGTTGTAAAAAATGCAACGGTGCAAAAATGCAATGGTGTAAAAATGCAATGGTTCAAAAAATGCAATGGTGCAAAAAATGCGGGCGGATAATATCCGCCCCTACGGTTGACAATTTGTAGGGGCGGATATTATCCGCCCGTTTTTTCCAAATTCGCAATTTTTTCCAAACCCACAATTTCTTCCAAATTCGCAATTTCTTCCAAATTCAAAATTTCTTCCAAATTCGCAATTTCTTCCAAATTCGCAAAAACGCCAAAATTTAATTAACAGTCAAATGTGCATTTGAGGTTTCGAGAGATAACCGTACTTGTTTGGGTTTGCTTTCAAAAGCCATTGTTTTTGCCTCAACAAAACCTTGGTCATTCGTTATAAATTGCAAGCCAGTTAAGCCGATTCGGACATCGCCAAGGCTAGATTCGGCTTTTAGATGATAACCTAAATTTGGCAAAGTTGGCAGGTTTAAGCCAAGTTTTGCGTTGCTGGTTTCTATTTTCCATAAATATTGGCTAAAATTGCCAAAATTTGACATTATAGCCGATATAAAGCCGTTAAAGTTGGTAATAGCTAATTTTTCAACGTCTATTTCGTCTAATTCTATTGCACCGTTGCAATGCTCAAAAACGGCTTCGTTTGCGGCAATATGAGATATTGTCAACCGTCCATTGCTTGTGTCGCTTTTTATGTTTTGTGCAGCAATTTGCTTTAGCTGGGTTTGCCCGTTTGTGTTGGAAATTTGAATTTGATTGCACGAAAGTTCGGATAAATCCAGGTTGCCATTTAGGCAAGTTATGCTTGCAACGTTGAATTTTTGCGACGGAACGTAAGCATCCACGTGTACAAACTTGAAATCCTCTTCCGCATATTTTAAGTAATATTTATTGCCCAATTTTTTTAGCTCGATTGTAGCACTAGAACGTTTTGCTTGATACCGCAACGTTGCCGAAATTTTGTATCCGTTGTAGCCGATTATTTTTGTATCGCCATTAAAACTGGATAAATTTAACTCGTTGTAGCCATCTTCTACAAGCATTTCAATGCGTTGCTCTGATCCGCCAGTTGTCGTTGTTACGGTTGGCGGTACTGGCTTTGCCGCCGCTTTGGTTTCCATGTTTTTTTCGAAATTTTTAACGCCCGTTTCTATTGATTTGGATAACTTATCGGCTACTACAACTGTCTTTTCCGCTGTAAACTCTACCGCTTTTTGGATTTTCGGCTCTAAATCTTTTGCGAATGCGAAAAATTTACGTCCTATTTCATTAAAGTCAACGCCACTATTGGATTTTTCGGGAGCATTAGAATTTTGCGAAGTCGCATAATCAGTGGTTTCTGGCGAATGCGGCGGCGGAACGCTTGGCATTGGCGGCATACTTGGCATTGTTGGTTTACTTCCGTTTTCTAAGGCATTTAGCAGAGTTGCCGCATCGGCTGGCGTTATTTTGCCGTCTTGTATCATTTTTAATATTTCCATTCTTTCATTTTCCATTTTAGTACCGTCCTTTTCTGTTTTGTTATTTTATTATACATCAAAAAATACGAAATTTATACAAATTTGTCTTTTGTTGTAAAAATAATTTGCATTAAATTGTTGCTTGTGATACAATAAACTTGTAAGCAATTAGCAACCGAGAGGAGAGATATTATGAGTGCATTTTTAATTTTTGTATGGCTAATACTGATTGTTGTCTTTTGTATGGGACATTTTTGGCGGTTCAAGTCGGCAAAACCAGTTGACAAAACCGACAAAAACAGTGATTTAGCCCAATATGTAACACTAGAACTGTCAACGGTAAACTCGGAAAATTTTAACTTTGACCTTAAATTTTATCACAGTATGCTAGAAGTGCTTTCCGCAATATACGACCTAAAAAAATACGATAACGTTGTAGAATACAATCAATATCAGTTTACCAAAACTTGCATTAACGTTAAACTGGATAACGGAAATTTGCTAAAATTGGCAAATATATCTAGTTACAAAAAATCGTTGGAATTTATTCCCAATATTTCGCAAAAATTGATTGACGAAGTAACCAGAATGTACGTAGCCTTAGCCGCCTTTTATACATGGAGTATTGACAGCTGTATCACCGATTTTAACAATGGCGACAAGGAAGTTCAAACGCAACAAGGCAATTTTATCTTAAAAGCAAAATAAATTATTCACAAATTACAACGCTAACATCGTTGACATTAGTACCCGTTGGACCTGTAATAATTAGTCCGTCAACCTGCTTTAGAGCATTATAACTATCGTTTTGTGCCAAAACCTCGTCAAAATTTATTTCTAATTTTTGCAATTTGTCCAGCGTTTCGCCTGTGATTATTCCACCTGCGGCATCGGTTGGACCATCTGTGCCATCCGAACCTAGCGAGAAGATTACGGTATTTGGCAAGTTTGATATAGCTTGTGCGGCTGCAAAAGCTAACTCTTGATTGCGGCCGCCTTTGCCTTTTCCCTTGACTGTAACGACGGTTTCTCCGCCTGCAATTATTACGCACGGCTTTGCAAAACTGTTTCGCCCAAGCTGTGTGTCTTTTGCGATTGCTCCTAAAAATCGACCTGCTTCGGCGGCTTCGCAGTTTAAGCCTGTCGTTAATATATGCGGAGTGTATCCCAGTTTTTGGGATATTTTTGCGACCGATTGGCACAATGTATTTACGCTACCGATTACAGCCGTTTTTACGTTGTCAATATTTTTGGGCGTTTCTTGTAATATATAAGATTTATCCGCCAATTTTATGTTGTATTTTTTCAGCAAATACAGAGCATCTTCCGCTGTGTAGCTGTCCGCCGTGGTTGGTCCCGATGCAATGGATTCTAGCGAATCGCCCAAAACATCCGACAACACAATGGCGAAAATTTTTGCAGGAGCGACAATTTCCGCGAAACGTCCCGCTTTTACTTGCGATAGCCTTTTTCGGATTATGTTAATGTCAACTATATTTGCTCCGCTTGCCAAAAGTTGCGCGGTTATATCTTGTATAATTTTTAGCGAAACAAACGGCTTTTCAAATAATGCCGAGCCACCTCCAGAAACCAAAAAAAGCAACTCGTCATCTTCCGTGAAAGTTTTTGCTAAATTTATGCAATAATCCGTTGCAATAATGGTGTTTTCGTCCGAAATAGGATGTCCCGCTTCGAATATTTTGACACTTGACATATTAGAATTTTTTGTTGAAACTGTCGAAACTGGCGAACTTGTCGAAAAATTTTGAGAATGTCCATATTTTGTTATAATTACGCAGTTGACAACTTTTATATTATTTTGCACAAAAAAATCGAGAGCAGCGGTTGCCATTGTAAATGCGGCTTTTCCTATTGCAATTATATGAAGTTGCTTTTGCGGCTTGTAGTTAGCAAGTGCCTTTTTTACGGCATTTTGCGGCATATTTTCGGCTATTACAAAATCGATTATTTGCCGAGATTTATCCAGCATATTTTTTAGGTTGCTCATAATTCTTCTCCATTTTTTATCGCTTTTATAGCCTCGCGCGCAAGAAAATCACAGCGTTCATTTTCCGCATTATCCGCATGACCTTTTACCCAATTAAACGTTACTTTGTGCGTTTCTAGCAGGTTCAGCAATATTTCCCACAAATCGGGATTCAGCGCTTTGTCCGATTTGGTACGCATCCAGTTATTGCTGCGCCAACGTACCGCCCAACCTTTGTTTATTGCATCTACCACATATTTTGAATCTGAATATAATTCCACTTGACACGGATTTTTCAGGGCATTTAAGCCATTTATTACGCCGAGTATTTCCATGCGATTGTTGGTTGTTTGCTTGTCGCCGCCAGAAATCTCTTTGCGGTGGATTTTGCTTGCATTGTCGGTGTACAAAAGCACAGCACCATAACCGCCGCAACCAGGATTTCCCGAGCAAGCGCCGTCTGTGTATAAAATTACTTTTTTCATGTAACCTCTCCTTAAATAAAATCTATTTTGACATTATATTTCATTTTTGATATAATTTAACAATAATTTTTAATTTTTGTCAAGTGGGGGTTTATAAATGAAAATCGATTTTAATAATATTTCTGAAGAAGGCTTTGAAAGTTCTGCTCACAAAAAAGAGCTTGCGATTATTCGAGCAAATGTAGCAAAAGCCTACATGGAGCAGTATAATTTGACGTTCGAAACGGTCGCAACGGTGGAAAAAACTGGCGATGTAGCAGAATATGTCAACGGAATTTTGGCGGAACAAGATATAACAATTTTTGCAAAACCGTTGCAAGTTAGTGCTTTCGAAATTGAAGACACGCAAATTACTTGGGCTTTTTACGAAAACGGGCTTGTCATAAACGTTATGTACAGCAAAAATAATCTTGAGCATCGTGCTGTGGGCTTACAACTTGCGGACAAAATAGCGATTCCTGCCGAACTGCGAGGCAAATTACAATTTACAACACAAGATTTTGACGGGATAACTGTGCAAGGTTCATATTTTAACGTAACGCAAATGCACACTAATTTCGTCGCAACGTAAAGGAGACATTATGTCAAACACTAAAATTATAACATTAAATAAAAACGCAATGAATCAAAATTCATATATTTATTGCGATATAAATAAAAATATTTGCGTTGTTATCGATCCAGGATATAACGCACAAGCAATAAATTTAGCGGTTGACGATAAATTTGAGATAGCCGCCATTTTGCTAACTCACGGGCATTACGATCACATAATGGAAACCGCACAAATAAGCCAATCTTGCCAAATATACAGCCACGAAGACGAGTTGCAAGTGTTAAAAGACCCGCAAATAAATTTATCTAGCAACACAGAAACGCCGATAAAATTTATTCCGCACAAATTTTTCAAGGACGGCGAAAAATTCACGTTTGGCGGCGTTACTTTAACCGTTTTGCACATTCCAGGACACACGCCAGGCGGAGCTTGCTTTTATGACGAAAAAAATAATGTCGTATTTACGGGCGATTCGCTTTTTAAGGCGGCTATAGGATACGCACATTTTCCGTTGAGTAACGAAAAATTGCTAGTAACCAGCATAAAACAAAAATTATTAACCTTGCCACCAAATACGGTGGTGTATCCTGGCCACGACGAACCCACAACAATAGGCGAAGAATTGCAATTTAATCCTTTTTTGCAATAAAAAAGCAAAAAATTGGACAAATGCGTTTATTTTTGTGTTGGAAATATGAATAATAAGTTGAATTTCCAAAATTATATTTCGGCATTTGTCGTATGGGCGGATATTATCCGCCCATACGTTTGTCAGACGAGCGTTTGGCAACGGATTATCCACCAAATATAAAGTCAATTATTACAAATTATTTTCCTATTGCAAATACATAAATTTTATGATACAATTTTATGAGTAAAATAAAAATCAACTCAAATTAAAAAAGTATAAAATGTGCGGGTCACCTGCCCGCCGGCAGGCGGGAGGGCGCGCGCATCCTTGCGGGGTTTGCCTGCCCGCCGGCAGGCGGGGGG
>WRKG01000271.1 GCA_009778185.1 Bacillota bacterium | reverse complement strand
GGCGGTAGCACCTTCGCCAGCCGCACCAGCCACAAGTGCCGCAATCGGATCGCCTGGCATCATTCGTGGCAAAAAAAAGTTCAAAAACAGGGCTATCACAAAGGTTAGCAAATACCAACCTAGCTTGTTCAAATAATATTTTTTGTAGCCTTGCATTTTATACACGTCCTTTCAAGATAAATCAAAGTCAAAACATAAAACATAAAACCCTGGGCGCCCGCCTGCCGGCGGACAGGCTGCCCAGACCCGCAAGGACGCGCGCGCCCTTGACCCGCTTTTTTATTTTTTGGGAAAGGGTTTAGAAAATTTTTGGGAATTTTGACAAATTTTTGCAATTCCCCATTTTTGCAAACTTTTGCAGATTTTATAAAAAAATAGCAAAAAACATTGTAACGCTCTGCTGTGTAGCAATTTTTCTGTGATGTGCGTTCGGTTTGCAAAGTTGCAAGCCGATAACGTTTTTTGCTGTTCTTGTATATTTTACATTGCATTTTTGGGATTTTTGGCGGATTTATTCGCCGATTGTTTCGCCGAAAAAATCACTTAACAAAATTTTTTCGCCAAGCAACCTAGAATATTCTTGCCAAATTGCGTATTTGCTGAATTGTTCGAACATTTCCACGGTTTGCGGATAAAAATTGCACATAAACTCATGCGAAAGCGTTCCCAAAAATAGTTGATTATTTGCGAAAAAACAAATATCTTCAGCACTTTCTATAGTAAAAAAAATGTTATTTGCGTTTTGCAAAATAGCTTTTTTGGCTTGCTCGGTGGCTTTGAATAGCGAAACCCTTAAACCTGCAAAAGGCAACAACGGTTTTCCTGTTTCTTTGTCAAAATCAAAAATTTGGAAACAATGCCAATTTGCGGTAAGTATTTCTGCTATAAAATTATCTATTAAGCCTTTTGGAAAAACGGATGGTTTGTTAAAAACTCGTTCATATCCGCAAAAATAACTAGTTTGTTGCGTTAGCGTAAAATAATTCGCATGGGCGAAACATTGTTCAAATATTTGCGTGGAGTTTTCATAGGTTATTGCGGTGCTTTCTGACAATCTGTAACATTTTTCGTGCATAACAAATCCTCATATGTAAGGGGCGAGGATTTCTCGCCCCCAAAATTTAATCTAGCAATCTAGTTAATAGGAAAAATGTTAAACAGCCCAGCAAGCCCATAGCCGTCCGTCAACATCATTGGCGGAATGTTCGTACCGTCGCCTTGCTCTGGGAAACCGCTCCAAATGGATTCGTTTACCGTGTGGAACATCAACGGACGATACATCAACGCAACAAACGGCATTTCTGTTAGCAAAAAGCGGCTAATTTCTGTGAAATATTCACGCAAAAGTACCTCATCGCTTTCAGCACCTGCACGCAAAATTAAGTCGTTTATTTCTGGATTGTACAATCTGTGCCAAGCCCAAAACATACGCTCTGCATTGGGATCTTCCACAAACAAGCCCTCGAAGGCTCTGTTCCAAGGAGAAGAAATGCTTGTGCCAGCCGCACCAGCCATTAAAATGTCAAAATCGCCAGTTTGTTGGGCTTCCGACCAAACGACAGTTTCAACAAAGTTGGTGGAAAGCTGAATGCCGATTGCCAAACCAGCAGATGCCACTATTTCAAGCGATGCTTCCCAGTCGTTCCAGCCCATTGGACACATCAACGTAAACGAAAGATTTTCGCCGTTCCATTCACGGATTCCGTCGCCGTCGGTGTCAACTATGCCAGCGTCGTCCAAAATTTGGTTGGCACGTTCTATATCTTGATTTCCCCATTGTAAATCTGCCAAAGCGGCGTTGTCAACAAAACGCTGTTCGCCGTCTAGCGGCAACGAAATTGACCGAGGAGCATCTCGGAAGTTTGGCGAATATCCGCTCATTGCGGCGGTTATAATTTGGTCGTAATCGATTGCGAAAGCGATTGCTTGCCGAACAGCGGTTTGGTCAAGCCCAGGGCGAGTTGTGTTGAAGAAAATCGATGGCATTGTTCCAGGAATATAAAACGGAGGATTTGGTAAGAAAGTGGAAATAGGCACGCCCGCCTCCCAAAGTTCCCAAACATTAGTGATAAACTGCTGATTTATATCAATTTGACCTTGTGCAAACGAGGCACGAATTGCGTCGTTGCTACCGTAAATATTGTGAACCAAAAACCGTGGAGCAGGCAATCTTCCCCACATTGATGGAGCTTGCCCCCAATAATTGTCATCCCGCTCCAAAACAACCATTGTGGAGGACAGGAAAACAGGATGATACGCACCCGTATGCACAGGACTTTCCCAAGGATCGTTGCGGAACGCTTCGAGATCGCCGCCATGTTGAGTGAGTTTTTCGTCCATAAAATCGGCGGATAACATCAACGTGCGAGCAATCCATTCCAAAATACGCAAAGGATTGTAGTTGTCCATGTTTAGGTGGATTTCTATTGTGTGATCGTTCACGGCGACAATTTCGTCAATGAACGGAGCGTATTGCAAGCCTTGTCCTGTGCCGACTGCAAGGTGCATTTCGAAGGTTGCAATAACATCACGCGAGGTAAATGGAGTGCCATTGTTAAAATGTGCATCTGGATTTAGTGGAACGGTTAAAACTGTCATGTCGTCATCCCAGGAATAAGGGCCGCCAGCCAACAGCGGATAAAGTTGTCCGTCAAGCTGGTTGAACATATACAGCGCCTCGTAAACGATAAATCTGCCGCCGTTTGCCGCGCCTAAATCCATTACCATTGAGTTGTTTGGCGTAAGTGCAAACGGGCTGTTGCTTATGGGCGTTCCCCATTGTTGACCGCCGAAAAATAAGGTTTCGTGGCGTGGTAATGTACCTGGTAGTTGCCCGAAGACGGTCTCTCCTGGATTATTTGCCGCTGGTGCTGTGGTTTCTGTTGTAGTTGTAGCGGCAGGAGTATCTCCTGCTTGCGGTACAGTTGGTGTAGGCGGTGCTGGTGCTGGCGTTTGTGCACAAGCTGCCAATAATGCCGTTGCCAATACGATTGCGATAATCATTCGCAATTTTTTTAATTTGTTCATAAAAATTTTCCTCTTTTCTGAAAATAATGTTTTTTTATGCTGTGATGTCAACTGTTATGAATAAAATTTTTCTTTGTAATAATATTGTAATATTAGAATTTCATTTTGTCAATATTTTTGTGAAAAATTGCTATATTTTTTTGAGATGTTGTAAAAGTGATTTAATAATTGCAAATAATTTTAGCAAATTTTGGCAACTTTTGCAGTTGACTTTCTGATTTATTAGTTGTAAGTTTGGTAAAATTTTACAAAAATAAAAAATACCGTAGGCAAAAAACCACCCACGGCTTAAAAGTTTGAAAAAATCGTTAAAAATCAATAAATAAAAATACTTTACGCCGATACACAAGCCTCGACAGGACAAACGCCTGCACAAGCGCCGCAATCTATACAATCGTCCGCACTAATAGCATACTTGGAATCTCCAGCAGAAATGCAATTTGTGGGACATTCAGCTTCGCAAACTCCGCAGCTGATACAGTTGTCATTGATAACATAAGCCATAATAAAGCCCTCCAATTAAATAATAAAAAATTTTCGTACTATAAAATTATACAACATAATTTCAAAATTTACAACAAAAAACAAAAAAATTTTTTTATTGAAAAATTTTTAATTGTATGGTAATATTAGCAAGATAAAACGCTTTACAGTCTGCGCATTTTTGATGGGCTGTATATAAGGAGGATTAGTAATGTCAAGAAAGCCTTTAATTTTGGAAAAGTGGGATTTTATAGTATTGCTTGGCGAATCTGGCGGTGGTAAAGGTACTTTGGTTAAAAATATTAGGCACTATTGGTTGCCAGACCTTAAAGGTGCAAGTATGGGCGATATTTTCAGAAAAAAAGCTGCCGAAGACCCAGAAATACAACGTATGACAGAACAAGGTATTTTAATCAACGACAACGTAACTTTTGAGGTTTTTAAGGAGTTTGCCGAAGCAAGCCAACCTGGTCTTATTGACGGTTATCCCAGAAATCGCCAACAAGCACTCGATCTCATTAAGTTTGTTAAGCAAAAAGGTTGGCGCGTGCTAGTTGTGGATATTCACTGCACAGTGGAACAAATTATCGAGCGCCTACTAGCACGCAATCGTGCAGACGACAAACTAAACATAATTTACAAACGCCACACCGACCATCTGCACCTGCATCCGCTAGTTATGGGCGAAATTAAAACTCGTCCCGATTTATTTGACATAATCCATTTAGATGGCACTCGTGGGCATGAGATTAGTTTTACTAGCTTTTTGCTGTACGTTTTGCGTTTGGTGGATATGCTTTATTTCTACGAACTAAACAACGTGCAAACCACTTTCAAAGTAGAAGAAGACGAAGCATCCATTAACCCAGCCATAAACCGCTGGATGTGCGGTTTCTTGCGTGATATTCAAAGCAATATCGCCGCAAGCGAATTAGCACTCACAAAAGAGCAATAAAAATTTAACAAAAATTTAGCAAAATAAACGTGATAAAAATGCGGGCGGACGAGCAGGTAATATCCGCCCATACAATGTCGCAAAACGTAGGGGCGGATATTATCCGCCCGTTTTTTCTGTGTACATTTTCTTCTATAAATAATTTTATTTTTATTTGTCGAAAATCATAAAAACGGTCGCCCGTACGAAATATTTACGGATTATTGCGAATTATAGTAAATCAACTTAACAAAAAATGCGGGTCAAGGGCGCGCGCGTCCTTGCGGGTTCGGGCAGCGCCCGAGGTTTTATGTTTTGTGAAGTTGTTTGAGTATAAAAGCCCCAAAAAGGGGCTTTATTTTACTGTACAATTTCAACAATAACTTTTTTTTCTTCACTTATAGAGGCGGCTTTAACTACGGTACGAATCGCTTTTGCAATGCGACCTTGTTTACCAATAACTTTACCCATATCGCTAGAGGCGACACGCAACTTTATAACGTGAGTGTCGTCGCGTTCTTCTTCCTCCACAAAAACCGAATCGGGAAACTCTACAAGGTTTTTGGCAATTACCTTAACTAAATTTTTTAACATAAGACCTCCTGCCAATTAAACAACACCAGCTTTTTTCAGCAAATGACCTACAGTTTTGGTAGGTTGCGCGCCAGTTTGTAGCCACTTTTTAGCAGCATCAGCATCTATTTTTACAACTGTTGGTTCTTTTGTGGGATCGTATATACCAAGTTCCTGTAGCGTTTTGCCGTCCCGCGGATTACGTGCATCAGCCGCAACTATCCTATAAAAAGGGGATTTTTTTGCACCCATTCTTTTTAGTCTAATTTTTACCATGTTTTCACCACCTTTTTTGTTTATTTTGAAATTTATTATATTTATCTAAAATGGAAGACCCATTTTACCCATACCAAAAATTCCTTTACCTTTGCCCTTTTTTGAGCCGCCAGTAATTTGTTTCATCATTTTTTGCATTTCGTCAAATTGCTTTAGCATTCGGTTGACTTCTTGAATTGTGCGGCCGCTGCCTTTTGCAATGCGTTTTTTGCGCGAACCGTTTAATATTGTCGGATTTCGCCGTTCTTGCGGAGTCATTGAGCGAATAATTGCCTCAACGTGCGTCATTGCTTTTTCGTCAATTTCGGCGTTTTGCACTTGGCTCATTCCAGGAATCATCCCCAAAATATCTTTCAAAGAGCCCATTTTTTTTATTTGTTGCATTTGATCGAGAAAATCCTCTAAATCGAAAGTATTTTGACGTAACTTTTGCTCTAGTTCGATGGCTTGTTTTTCGTCAAAGGCTTTTTGTGCTTTGTCAACCAATGATAAAATATCGCCCATTCCCAAAATACGAGATGCCATTCGTTCGGGATAAAATGCTTCCATATCTTCTAGCTTTTCGCCCATTCCCACGTATTTTACAGGCTTGCCAGTTACGGCTCGCACAGATAAAACCGCTCCGCCGCGCGTGTCGCCATCGAGTTTGGTTGCGATAATTCCGTCTATTCCTAAAGTTTGGCTAAATGTTTCGGCTACATTAACGGCATCTTGACCTGTCATAGCATCAATTACAAGCAAAATTTCTTGCGGACGAGTTGCGGATTTTATTTGTCGAAGTTCTTCCATTAAATCCTCGTCAATGTGCAATCTACCAGCTGTATCGATAATGATAACATCGTTGTTGTTTTCAGCGGCTTGTTGCAAACTAGCTTTTGCAATTTCGATGGGATTTTGGTTGTCGGGAATGCTGAAAACTGGAATATCGTAGGTTTTGCCGACAATTTGCAACTGTTTTACTGCAGCAGGACGATAAACATCGCAAGCCACTAAAAGGGGCTTTTTTCCTTGACTTCGCAAAATGCCAGCTATTTTGCCGCAACCAGTGGTTTTTCCTGCACCTTGCAAGCCGACCATCATGTAAATTGTTGGCGGTTTGTTAGAAAAAGTCAAGTTACTTTGGCTGCCGCCCAACATATCGATTAGTTCTTGATTGACAATTTGAACCACTTGCTGACCAGGGTTAATGCCTTCTAAAATTTCGCCGCCAACGGCTTTTTCGGTAACATTGGTAATAAAATTTTTGACTATCTTAAAATTTACGTCCGCCTCAAGCAAAGCAAGACGAACTTCGCGCATTGCATCTTTAACGTCTTTTTCTGTCAACTTGCCTTTAGAGCGTAACTGCTTAAAAACATTTTGCAGTTTACTGCCCAAATTTTCAAACGCCATATTTTACACCTTTCTACAGTCGAAAATAACAGCTTAATAAGTATACATTCGATATTTTATTTTGTCAAGTTTTATGCAATAATTTATGCACCAGTATAAACAATTTGAATGCTGTCTAAGCCTTGTGAACACAGTTCGTAATTATGGGATTCTTCCATGCAGTTGACAAATTTTCCCAAGTCGACATCGGCGTGTTGAATATGCTTGACAATCCAATCGATTATATTTTGCGTTAAATGCAGAGTAAAATCCTGCGAAGGTCCATTTTTCATGTATTCTTTGTGCAATTTTTCGTAGGCTTGTATATATATTTTGTGTTGCCTTTTGTGCCAGTCATACAGGGGATAATTGTGTTTTTGCTGTAATTTTTCTTCGTCAGCAAAATGTTCTTTTATATAATCCCCTAAAAGATGCAAGGTCTTTTCCGATGTAAAAACTTTATAAAATGCTATATATTGTTAATTTCCTCATTCGCCGTGTCATGCTTCGGAAAAATTCCTAACGCAATTTGGTGTAACACTCCAGAGGCTCTGCCCCGTCATCAACAGGTGTAAAATGTAGTTTCTTTTTATCTGCTTTAAGCAGTTTTAGCCCGTCTGCCGAGCGGGTAGACACCAACTACATAGTATAGTTTGCAAGGTTTATTGCAGCATTTATATCTCGGTCGTGGGTTGTGCCACATTCGGCACAAGTCCATGACCTTATTTTCAAGTTCCAAGGGATATTGTTGTAATCGTGTTGATTATATTTATATCCGCAACAGCTACATTTTTTGGAACTTGCGTAAAATCTATCTGCTAGTGTAAGTTCGATACCCAAATATTTTAGCAACTTGTATCCCAGTTGTCTTCGGATTTCGTACCATTTACACTCGCTTATAGCTTTTGATAAATGCTTATTCCTTAACATTCCACTTACATTTAAGTCTTCTAGTACAACTTTGCTTGGTTTTCGCAAACAGACTTGCTTTGTAAAGGTATGCGTATAATTATTCCTTATATTAGTGAGTTTTCGTTCTATCAAGCGGCGTTTGTGTTCCAACTTCTTTATATTGTTGGTTTTGACGTATTTGTATTTTGGTTTGTCTTTTTTAGTTTCCTCTTTAATTTCAACTTTGTTGTCTTCGTATTTTCGGGAAATTTGTTTTGACAGCCTTTTGTGCCGCTTTTTTAAACGCTTTACTTTTTTTGAACGGTTAATGTTTGCCACTTTTTCGCCTGTTGACAATGTCGCTAAATCCTTTAATCCTAGGTCGATTCCCAGTTCTAAATCGGTTGGCTCTAACTTGGCGGTTTCTTGCTCGATGCCGAATGTTAAGTGCCAATGTAGGTTATCGTGGGATATTCTTGGGTTACTTACTTTAATTTTCAGCTTTTTGTAGCTACCCAAGGGCGGATTTTGGTCTGAAATATACTTTACCCAACCGATTTTTTCTAGCTTTACGTGGGTTTTGGTAAACTCCAATTTGCGGTTGTCGTGGAAGAATGATTTTTTGTTCTTCCTTGTTTTCTTTTGCGGATATTCTGCCCTTCCCTCAAAGAAGTTTTTGAACGCTTGCATTAAATCTTGGCTTGTATTCCGCCAGGCATCAGCACTTACTTCTTCCAAAAATGGATAAGTTTCGTGCTTTATTTGGGTCAAAACATCTCGTGCGTTGGTTGACGTTTTCTTTTCGCCTGTTTTGTAGTATTCGCTACAATATGTTAGCATGAAGTTGTAGGCAAATCTTGCACAACCTGCACTTTTAAGCATTAACTCTTGCTGCTCTTTGGTTGGTTTAAGCCGCATTTTTAGGGCGTTAATCATTTTGTTTATGCGTAAACCCACTTACTAATATAAGTTTTGTTTTTGCAAACTTTTTTACAGAGTTTTGCATATAATCACCTCGTTTCTTTGGTAATTATAGCATAAATTAACAATTTTTGTCAACATTTTATATTGTTTTTACTGTTCACATAGGCTCGCTAGTTCCTATGCAGTTCTCTGACCTGCTCATCGACAGGTGTGTGAACTTCTCACGCTTTCACGTGAGCGCAGACTATATGTCCTCCCATTTGGTTCAATGGGCGAGAATTTTTCCACTCGCTTGAATGTACTCCGACATCATCGGATAGTCGTTGGGGGTTTCCCATGTTTCCGTTTTGTCAACCAGAAATTTAGGGCTTTCCCTGCTGAACTGCCATTGTTACTGCCCTTAGTGCCTTTGGTTTGAGGTTGCTAATCTCCTAACAAAGATTGTTTTCAACTTAGGCTATACGTACTATTTTTTCTGCTTTCGCACCGTTACGTTTACCGTTTCCAGTTCCGCTTTGGTTGTACGTCTTTAGGCTTTACCAGCATTTAACTCTCTTGATACGTACCAATTTCTTGATACGCACGGCTTTTCTTATAAATTTTACCTGCCCGCTCAGCAGGCGGGTATTTTTTTATAACAATTTATAGAGAGATTGTTACCGTTTCTTCTTTGCTGGTTGACGTATTTCCTAAAGCTACAACATTGTTTATGCGGTTAAAAAGTTCTGCGTGCTGTGTGTCGATTAAGTTGACATTGGTCGTCAAGCTAGGATTCATCTTAATAATGTACATTTGGAACCTCCCTTGTAAAAATAATAAATGTGTGTATAATGTTATTATATCAGCAAATAATCAAAAGTCAAGCAATAATTAAAATTTGGAAGAGGTGCTTTTATGAAAGCAAGAATGACTGTCAACCGAAATTTTACAATAAGTAAAATTGATCGCCGAATATACGGCTCTTTTGTGGAGCATATGGGACGTTGCGTGTACACTGGCATTTACGAGCCTTCTCACAGTACAGCCGATGCAAACGGCTTTCGCAACGATGTAAAACAGTTAGTAAAAGAGTTAAATATCCCAATAATACGTTATCCTGGCGGAAATTTTTTATCGGGATATAATTGGCAAGACGGAATCGGCGAAAATCGTCCGCGACGGCTAGATTTAGCTTGGAAAACAATCGAAACTAACGAAATTGGCGTTCACGAATTTGCAACTTTTGCAAAGGAAATCAACGCAGAAATAAACATGGGATTAAATTTTGGCACGCAGGGAATCGACTCCGCGCGAAATTTTGTCGAATATTGCAATCATCCAGGCGGTTCATATTGGAGCGATTTGCGCAAAAAAAACGGTGCAGCCGAACCTTTCAAAATAAAAACTTGGTGTTTGGGCAACGAAATGGATGGTCCGTGGCAAATAGGAGCAAAAACCGCCGAAGAATACGGTCGTTTAGCCGAAGAAGCAGCCAAAGTTATGAAAATGGTTGACGGCTCGATTGAACTTGTCGCTTGCGGCAGCTCTAGCATTGATATGCCGACTTTTGCAAGCTGGGAGGCGACTGTTCTCGATCACGTTTACGATTATGTTGATTATCTTTCGTTACATAGATATTATGGCAACCAGAAAAATGATTTGCCAAATTATTTAGCAAAATCGGTTGACATGGATAATTTCATTAAAAGTGTAATAGCAATTTGCGATTTTGTCAAGGCAAAAAAGCGGAGCAAAAAAACGTTAAATTTATCGTTTGACGAATGGAACGTGTGGTATCATTCATTTAGTAACGACAAAAAAAACGAACCTTGGCAAGAGCATCCGCCCATTTTAGAGGACGTATATAATTTTGAAGATGCTTTGTTAGTGGGATGTCTTCTGATAACCTTGATAAAAAACAGCGATCGAGTAAAAATTGCCTGTATGGCACAACTTGTCAACGTTATTGCACCAATAATGACCGAAAAAGGCGGAGCGGCTTGGCGACAAACAACATTTTATCCATGTATGCAAGCGGCAACTTTTGGACAAGGCACAGCATTAACTCCGATAGTAGATGTCCCAAAATACGATTGCGAAGAATTTTCCGATGTTCCATATTTGGAAACAGTCGCCTTACACAACGAAACCGAAATTGTAATTTTTGCGGTAAACCGCTCACAAGAAGAACCGCTTGACTTCGAAATAGAATTGCAAGGTTTTAACCTAGCAAACACAGCAACTCACTCCGAATTAGCAGGGCATAATCCCAAACAAACCAACACAAAACAAAATAGTCCAGTATTTCCAAAAGATACAACCGCAAAAGTTGCCGAAAATATTGTTATGGCAACTCTAAAGCCGTTGTCCTGGAATGTGATTCGAGTTGGGGTAAAATAATTTGATTTGATAAAAATGCGGGCGGATATTATCCGCCCGTTTTTCCAAATTTGCCAATTTTTCCAATCTTGCCATTTTCCAATTTCCCAATTTTCCCCACATCTAAACAATTTTACACTCTTCAAATACAAAAAAATCCTGGGTTGCAAATTTTTTTACAATATGATAAACTAAAATTTATGGAAACTAATAATTTTTTTCATTTAGCTGTTATGTTGGACGAAGTTATTGAAAACTTGCAAATTAAGAAAGACGGAATTTATTTAGACGGCACTTTGGGCGGCGGCGGACATTCCAAAGCTATTGCTGAAAAATTGGGCAAAAACGGCTCGTTAATCGGCTTGGATAAAGACGAAACAGCTATCGAAGTTGCTACTAAAAATTTGGCTGGCTATAATTTTGTTCCCAAACGTGCCGACCATTCCGATATTGCCAAAATATACGGCGAAATTGGAACAAAGTTTGACGGCTTTTTGCTAGATTTGGGCGTTTCGTCGCACCAATTAGATACGCCTTCGCGGGGCTTTTCGTACCGCTTTGACGCTCCTTTGGATATGCGCATGGATAACCGTGCAAAACTTACCGCTCACAATATCGTAAACGGCTACTCCGAGCAAGAACTGGCAAGCATTATCAAAAATTACGGCGAAGAACGCTTTGCTAAACGTATCGCAAAATCGATTATCCGCAATCGCCCAATTACCACAACTTTACAGTTAAGCGAGTTGATTGTTAAAGCCGTTCCGAAAACTTCGCAAAATGCGCCACATCCTGCAACTCGCACGTTTCAAGCAATTCGCATTGCCGTAAACGGAGAACTCGTTAATCTTGCCAAAACTATCGAAGATATGGCAAATTTGCTGAAAATTGGCGGTCGCTTTTGCATTATAACTTTCCACTCGCTAGAGGACAGAATCGTTAAGCAAACCTTTAGAAGTTTGGCGAATCCTTGTCAATGTCCAAAAGATATTCCCTATTGTGTTTGTGGCAAAATTCCATCTTTAGCTGTGATTAGCAAAAAGCCGATATATCCCACGCAACAAGAACTTTCTGCTAATCCGCGAGCCAGTAGTGCAAAATTGCGCGTTGCCGAAAAAATTGTCTGAAAATGTATGGGAGGTCGATTTAACTTGAAGTCCACAAAAAAACCGCCAAAAACCGCCAAAAAAACGAGAAAATTTCGCAAGCCAAAAATTGTGCAGTATGTTAAGTTTGACACGCAACGTTATCGTATTTCCAAGCAGATAGTTTTTAGCGTAATTTTAATTTTTGCGATGGGCGTTGGCGTAGCGGCAACTTTGGCGTATTTGCAATATATGCGTTTCGAAATTGCTCGCACAAGAACAGCTATACAAAGTCAACAAGACGAAAATTTGCGAACCCAAGCGGAAATAATTCGCCATTTAAGCATCGAAGAAATCTCCGAAATTGCCCAAACTCGCCTTAATATGCACCCGCCAGATGTTTCGCAAATAATCAACATTAGCGTACCGCGCGAAAGTTACGTGGTACAAAGTGCTGCTCCTGCTAACATCGAAACCCAAAATATTTTTCAAGCTATGTTGCAGCAAGTTCGAACTTGGTTGGGGGTGTAAATTATGCCTAAACGAACAAAAAATCAAATAAAAGTCAATCGCAACAGGCGCATTGTTTTTGTGGGAATTATTTTAACTTTGGCGGTTTCGTATTTGCTGTTAAACATTGGCTACATTACAATCACGTTTGGCGAAGAATTTGAACGTGCGGCAGTTCGGCAGTTGGTAATAAATCGGCGTAATCTGGAGCGAATTATCGAGCCAGCTCACGGCGGCGTTTTAGATCGCAATCGTCAACCGATAATCGACAACGAAGTTGTTTATCACGTTGCTTTAGATGTTACCGTGCTTAACTCGTTGAGCGAAACGGCACAAAACTTGGAAATGCGCGAAAACATTATCCAATCTTTACACGAGGCTTTACAAATTCCTCGTGATGTTTTGGTGGGATTTGTCGACCCTAATTCGCCAACTTTTATCGATACTCGTTGGCGCGTTTTGGATAACAATGTTCCTGCAAATATTGCGTTGCCACTTGGCGAACTGCCGCACGTTCATTTGGAGCAAGCCGCTTTGCGCCGTTTTCCCGATCCGTATCTTGCGCCGCAGGTTTTGGGATTTGTTCGCGGCGATGCAGCTTGGGGTTTAGAGTTGCAATATCAAAACGAAATGGCGGGTGATCCTGGTCGTGTGTTCCGTTCATTTCAGCAAGGAGCGGCTTCGACAATCGAAAATGTACCTGCTCGCGATGGACATTGGCTAGTAACAACTTTAGATTCCAGTATTCAACGCTCGGCACAACGAATTGTCGAAAACGCCGCCCGAGATTACGGTGCAGAATACACAAGTATGCTAGTTATGAACCCAAACACGGGCGAAATTTTAGCAATGGCACAATGGCCGTCTTTTCCGTTGGATGCTCCCGACGATGGCACGAGGTTTACCGATCCAGCCGCCGCCAACTTTTGGGATGATTTAACCGCTGACGAACAACTTGACCACAAATTGCGAATATGGCCAAATTTTGGCGTTAGCCGCAGTTTTGAACCTGGTTCGGTTTTCAAGCCGTTTGTCGCCGCTGCCGCTTACGAAGAGGGTCTTGTTAATATTTTTGCACGAGAATTTTATTGCTCGGGAGCTCAAGTTGTTGCTGGCGAGAGGATTGTTTGCCACGATCTCAACGGACACGGCTCGTTAAACCTAATTGAGGCGTTAATGGTATCTTGTAACCCTGCTTTAATCCAAGTTGGGCAAATTTTGGGCAGAGACATTTTTTACGATTACCGCAACGATTTTGGCTTTGGCAACTTTACAGGAATCGATTTGCCAGGCGAAGCACCAGTATCTAGCCCAGCGGTTATGTACACTTTGGCACAGCTAAATCCTGTCGAACTTGCGACAAGTTCCATGGGGCAAGGTTTTAATGCAACGCCGATTCAAACCCTAGCAGGCTTTGCCTCCTTAATAAATGGCGGATATTTAATGCGCCCGTATGTTGTATCGCAAATTATCGATGCACAAGGCAACGTGGCAAGCGAAACAACTCCGACATCTGTTCGCAATGTAATTTCTGCCGAAACATCCGATTTTATACGGCTTGCTTTACAAGATGTAGTTACTGTACCAGGCGGAACAGCCCGACAAGTGGAAATAGAGGGCTTTTCGGTGGGCGGCAAAACTGGCACAGCCCAGCAGGGAAATCCGCGCGGCGAATGGGTTGTAACTTCGTTCATTGGCTATATGCCAGTGGATAATCCGCAATTTTTGGCGTTAAGCATTATCTATCGACCAGAAAATAATTCTATCTCGTCAGGCGGAACGGCTGGCGTTATGGTTCGCAATTTGTTTGAAGATATTATTCACGACAGGCATTTGCAACCAGACGGCGTTGCTCAAACAACTGGTTTTATAACCGATTTTAACAGCGGTTTTATGCCCGATTTTTCGGGAATGGAATTGCGCGATGTTACGCCAATATTAAACAGCATGGGAAACGAATTTCAAATATCAAGCCGTGGCTCGATTGTTGTTCAGCATCAACCTGGACCTAACCAGCCAATAACGCAAAACACAACAATATTTTTAACTTTGGACGGCGATATTTCTGATTTAGATGCACTAACTTTTATGCCCGATTTAATCGGCGCAAGAACAGATTTAGCACTAGAAAGAGTGCAATCGGCAGGGCTTATCCCAATAATTGTTACCGATTCCTACACTGGCAGAACCGATTGGCGCAATAACCCCGATGCCGAACCAAGCGACGAACTAGTCGACACAGATGCGTGGCTTGTCGAGCGGCAATTTCCCAGCGGAGGCGTGCATATTCAACGTGGTACACAAGTTGTCTTGCGTACCGCACCATAAAACCTTGGGTAAATTTATTTGAACGTAAGGGCGGATATTATCCGCCAGTTATGCCTTACGGGCGGATATTATCCGCCAGTTATGCCTTACGGGCGGATAATACCTGCCCGTAAGGCAGGCGGATCCGCCCCTACAAAAATTAAAACGGAGGATATTATGACAACAATATTAGAGAACTTTTTCAAATTGAAAGAAAACAAAACGACAGTATCTATCGAGGTAGTTGCTGGCTTGACGACATTTTTTACGATGGTGTATATTTTGGCGGTTAATCCCCAAATTTTGAGTGCGGCAGGAATGGATCCAGGCGGACTATTTACAGCCACGGCGATTATATGCGTAGTTGGCACTTTAATGATGGCACTTTTGGCAAAATATCCGTATGCGATAGCACCAGGAATGGGCTTAAATGCCTTTTTTGCCTTTGTAGTTGCCGATATAGTTGGCTGGCAAACAGCACTGTTTTTGCTGTTTATACAAGGCTTGGTTTTTATGATTTTATCATTGGCAAAATTCCGCGAAGCCGTATTTGATGCAATTCCACGAAACATGAAATTATCTATCGGCGTTGGCGTTGGATTATTTATCACACATATCGGCTTTCAAAATGCTGGCTTTATTGTACAAAGTGAAGGTACATTGGTCGGCTTGGGAGATATGCACAGTTTAACCGTTTTGCTATTTTTAATCGGTTGTATTGTAATGGTAATTTTAATAAAACGTGGCTTTAAGAGCGGTATCTTTTTGGGAATGGCGTTAGTTTATGTTTTAGGTGCTATTGCCGAACTTTTGGGAATTTACGTTCCTGGCGTTCATGGCTATTCGCTTATTCCAGATGCTATAATTTCGTTGCCACCGTCTATTTCAACGGTTAGCCTAGTTACAAATTGGCAAGATGTCAGTTTTGTTGGCGTTAGTATTTTTACAATCGTTTCTTTAATATTGGTTTTATTATTTGTCGAGGCAATCGATACAGTAGGCACTTTGATAGGCGTATCTGAAAGGGCGGGCTTTTTGGACAAAGACGGCAAATTGCCACGAGTTGGCGCGGCTTTGTTTTCGGATGCCTCTACAACGGCTTTGGCGGCGGTTGTGGGAACTTCTACCAGTACCACTTATATTGAAAGTGCAACAGGAATACAAGCTGGCGGTCGAACAGGCTTAACTTCGCTAGTTACCGCTGGATTATTTGTTGTAGCAATGTTCTTTTGGCCAATATTTGCGGTTGTTCCAGCTTTTGCAACTGCTCCTGCACTAGTTGTTGTGGGATTATACATGGTTTCGATGGTACGAAAAATTGACTTTGACGACTTTAGCGAGGCTTTTCCTGCATTTTTAGTTATAATTATTATGCCGCTTGCTTACAGCGTTTCGGACGGCATGGTTTTTGGCGTTATTAGTTACGTTTTACTAAAATTATTGCTAGGCAAAGCAAAAGAAGTATCGTGGGTAATGTATTTGCTAGCCGCTGTATTTGTGCTAAAATTGATATTTCCATATTAAAAATATGGGATTTCGCAAAATTGGTTGGCGGATAATTTCCAAAATATGAGTTGACAATTTTCCAAATACGGGCGAATAATTTTCCAAATACGGGCGAATAATTTTCCAAATACGGGCGAATAATTTTCCAAATACGGGCTAATAATTTTCCAAATACGGGCTAATAATTTCCCAAATACGGGCGAATAATTTCCCAAATACGGGCGAACGAGGACGTTCGCCCCTACGGACAATGGCGTGTTGTAGGGGCGAACCGTCCTCGGTCGCCCGTTTATTACAAATTTACAATATTCCAACCTTTTGCAAAAATCCATTATCAAAAATAAAATTTTCGCAAAAAATTAAGCAAATTTTTCTACCATATGATATAATAAATTATAGTAAACTCTGCATAAAAAAAATATGCGGGTCAAGGGCGCGCGCGTCCTTGCGGGTGTGGGCAGCGCCCACGGTTTTAAGGTTTTAATGTTTAATGTTTTAATGTTTAACAAAGGGGTGATATGGTTGTTTGTAGTGTATGGGCTTATTGTGCTTTTGGAGGTCTTTGCTTTTTACATTACATTTATAAATGTTTCTAGGGTAAAGTTGGAGATTGTGCGTACGGTGCTTTGTTTGGCTATATTGGCGGTTACTTTGGTTTTAGTGCCGTATCTTTCTTTTTTATACCTTGCTATCAACGAAAATATTATTGGAATAATATATCACATTATTTTTGTTGTTGTAATGGCTATGTTTACCCATAAAAATATTCAAATTATTAGGCTAAATATTTTTTATGGTGTGCTTGCTAAAGTTATTTTTTTACTGGCTCGTTACACTGTTGCCGCTATGGTAAATTTCACTTTTGCTATAATCACTATAGATAACGTTATAGCCTTTCATCCCTTTGTTACGCTTTCTTACAGCACTGTTATTGTTGCAATATGTTACCTAATTTCCAAATACACAGGAAAATTTTTACAAGCTAGATTAGTGCAATTTGACGATGTGCTTAAACGCAAATTTGCATCCTATTTGCTTGTGGGTGCTAGCATTACTTGCGTTATGTTGGTTGTTGCCACCTTTTTATATTATATTGTCGCCGAAGCAACTTTGTTCGCCGTTTATGCTATACTTTTATCATTGCAGTTTGGATTTTTAATCGGTGCAATTTTCTCGTTTACCGACAATTTTAAGAAAGCCGAAGAACTGCGGCACAAAGACGAAATGCTGGCAAATCTTAAAACCTACACCAGTGCAATAGAAAATATGTCAACCGATGTTCGCAAGTTTAGACACGATCACATAAATTTATTGGTTGGCATGAAAGGTTACATCGATGTTGACGATATGGACGGCGTTCGAGAATATTTCTATAAATATATGCCCGTCTTCAAAAAAGAAACCGCAACGCTCGATTCGCGGTTGGATATTTTGGCAAATATCAAAACTATGGGAATAAAAAGTATAATCTCGTCAAAATTGCTGTACGCAATACAGCTGGGAACAGAAGTATATATCGAAGTTCCCGAGCCGATAGACGACATCGATACAAATCATATTGTTGATATTTGTCGCATTTTAGGTACTTTAATAGATAACGCCATTGAGGCAACTTTAGAACTAGAAACCGCCACAATCCGCTTTTTAAGTATGCGAAAAGATAACAAAATTTTTTTTATAATATCCAACAACTGCAAAAAACCGCCAAAATTATTCGAAATATCCCAAAAGGGCTTTACAACCAAAGGCGAAGGCAGAGGAACTGGACTTGATACAGTCGCAACTATCTTGGAAAAAAACGAAAATTTGCTGCTTGTAACAAAAATAAACGAAGACACTTTTATACAAAAATTGATGGTGCTGTTGCCAAAAAACGAAGGAGATCGCCATGCTGAAAATATTTATCTGTGAGGACAACACCGAACACTTGCACAATATACAAAAACATATCGATAATTATATCCTTATCGAGGATTTAGATATGGAAATTGCCTATGTGGGTACGTCGCCACAACAACTGCTGCAATATTTTGACGATTGCGAACGTAAATCTGAAAAAGTTACTGGGCTTTACTTTTTAGATATTGACCTAAATTGCGATATTGACGGAATAAGTTTAGCAGACAAAATTCGCCAACACGACCCTCGCGGATTTATCGTTTTTGTAACCGCCGACGCAAAATCTCATTTGCTAACTTTTGAATACAAAATTGAAGCAATGGATTACATCGTTAAAGGCGAAGACAACTTTAATGTGCGTATTCGTGAATGCGTAAAAAATGCACACAGCCGATATAATTCCAAAATTATTAACGCACTTCAAACCAACTTTGTTTTTGAACTATCCAAAGGGCATACAATTTCGATTGATACCGCCAACATACTATATTTTGAAACTTCACAAGATAAACCGCACAACTTGAATATTTATACAAAAGAGACCAAACATCAGTTTCGTGGCTCGCTAAAAGTTATCGCAAAAAAACTGGATAAAAACTTTTTTAGATGCCACCGTTCGTACATTGTAAACATTAAAAAAATAACGATGTTCGATAGCATTGTCCACCAAATTACCTTGGAAAACGGCGCTGTTTTAGATGTCTCGGACAAATACATCAAAGAATTAAAAAATTTAATGCGTGCATAAAGGAGGTTAAAAAATTTGCAAATAACCGCATTTTTTGTTAAACTAATTGCAATAGTAACAATGATAATTGACCATTTTGGTGCAGTTTTTGCTATGCCGATATATTTTCGTGTAATTGGACGTATAGCTTTTCCTCTGTTTGTTTTCCTTATCGCTGAAGGCTGCAAGTACACAAAAAGTATGGAAAAATACATTTTGCGTTTGGGAATATTTGCGTTAGTTTCGGAAGTTCCCTTTGATTTAGCTTTTCGCGGCGGAATAAGCGGCATCGACTTTTTGAACAACACGAACATTTTTTACACGCTGTGGTTGGGCGTTGTTTGTGTTTACGTTTTGCAAAAGGTTAAAAAATTTGCACAAGATAAGCAATATGCTAATCGTGCTTATATGTTACTTTGGTTGATTGTGCCTATTTTTGTGTACGGTGCAATGCTTGCCGCCGATTGGCTAGGCACAGATTACGGCGGAGTTGGCGTTTTGTTCGTATTTTTAACCGCCGCCGTCGCGCAATTTGAAGAATTAGAAGTTGCCAAAGCCATGCAAATGCTAATAATTGCCATTTTTGTATTTATTTTGTATTTTAATTCATTTATTTTGGATATTCCCATCGAATATTGGATTAACATTACAGCTGTGCAATTTTTATTAGCAGGATTGTCAACTTTAATTATTATTGCCCTGTACAAAGGCAAACAAGGTTATGCTGTTAAATGGCTATTTTACGTGGTTTATCCTGTGCATTTGCTAGCCTTTGCATTAACCAGAGGAATATAAATATTATATTTTACCAAAATTTGAAAGGGGATTTTTATGAAAAAGAAACTAATTTTTACAATCATGCTGTTGCTTACAGGTTGCGGAACAGCAACGCTTGCGACAAATCAAGCGGATTCGCAAAATTTATCCAACGAACGAGTTTCGGTTGCGGCAGAACCTACCGTAATAACAGCCACCGCCGCCGCACAAATGATGGAAGAATTATCAGATTTCATAATTTTGGATGTTCGCACAGAAACAGAGTTTAACGATGGGCATATTCCGAACGCCGTGTTAATGCCAATCGAAATTTTGACTCCCGAAGTAATTTTGCAAACTATCCCAAGCTATGATACAACTGTGCTTGTTTACTGTCGCAGCGGACGGCGCAGTGCCTCGGCTGCCGAAGTAATTGCAAGCCTTGGTTATACCGCAGTTTACGATTTTGGCGGCATTTTGGATTGGCAAGGCGAAATTGTCGGTAGATAGGAGAAACTATGTATCCATTACTATTTGAACCCATAATAAAAAAAATGGTTTGGGGCAGCGAAAGCTGGGATATTTCCTGTCGCAAAAGCGAAAATAACGAGAACAACGAAATGAGCATTGTAGCAAACGGCGAATTTGCAGGATTGCCCTTTGATAAACTAATTGCCAAAAATCCAGTTGGCTATTTGGGAGCAAAAGCGAGCGAACTTTACCAAAAAAATGGATTTCCGTTGCTAGTCAAAATAATCGATGCACAGGACGATTTGTCTGTGCAAGTGCATCCCAACGACGAGTACGCATTTGCAAACAGTTTTGAACGTGGCAAAAGTGAAATGTGGTATATAATAAAAGCACCGCCAACGCAAAGTTTAATAATCGGATTGACAAACGAGACAACTCCGCAAAAGTTACAAAACGCTCCGTTGGATTGTCTTAACAGATTGCCAATAAAAAAAGGAGATATGATTGATATTCCTGCGGGATTGGTTCATGCAATTACTAGCGGAGTTAAACTGGCGGAAATTCAGCAAAATTGCGATGTTACATTCCGATTATACGATTACGAGCGTTTGGGACTTGACGGTTTGCCGCGGCAACTTCACATAAAAGACGGAATAGCGGTATCTGATTTTGAAAATAAATTTGCCAAAAAAGCCGTCGACAACGGAGTTGTCCAAAATCAATATTTTACAGTGGCAAAGCAGCAACTTAATGGCAACCAAAAACTTACCTCCGATTTAGCAAGTTTCACAATATTAACCGCCGTTGAAGGAGATTTTGCTGTGCATTATCAAAATCAGCAAATTTTGTTGAAAAATGAGCGGTCGATGTTTATTCCTGCTGGCTGTGCTGATGTGGTTGTCGAAGGCAATGGGGTTTTTTTGAGGACTAATGTTTGATTGAAATAAATTTGTGTGTAGTTGTATTTATGCGTAAATGTAGATAATACAATAGGATAGACGGGCGGATATTACCTGCCCGTCCGGCAGGCGGGTCCGCCCGTGTTTTTTTAAGTTGAATTACCATAAAAATTTCCACAAATTATTTCCCCAATATTTCCGTTTTAACATAATCATAAATTAAATTTCCCGATAAATCATTCAAAGGCAAGCCGAAAATTTTTATCGTTGCCTTTTGTTGTGCCAAAATATCGGCTTGCGTATAATCGCCGTGCAGTACAAAATTATACAAATCATTCAGCTGAAGATTTTCATTTTCATGGTGGAAAAGCGATTCAAGTGTGGTTTGCGGCATTTTGTGAAAAAACACATTTTTAAGGTTGTCGATATTTTGCGAATTATCACTTTTGCGGTTGTCAAAGGTAACCTTTTGCAATATTAAAGGCTTGCCACTGGCGGCATACAAATGCAACAGCGAATTTTTGTCTCCATAATAGCCGTCCGCGCAAGCTATAGCACGGTGTAAATTTGGGCTTTCGTCAAATATCCCGTATGCGGAAGTTTTATATAAGTCAACAATTTTTTTGTAAATATCAAAATAATATGAACCTACTCCTTTAATGTGATTTTCGGCTAACGGATGCGGTCGCCACCACAAAATTACATCATTATTTTCTGCGAAAAAACTCAAAACAATGTTAATTTTCATAAAATAGTCAGTATCTGTATTTTCTCCCATACTTTGCAAAGTTGTGTTGTATAAAATAATTTTTTTATTTTGGATAATATTTAGCCATTCCGTTGGCAAAGCAAATTGTTCACGTTTGGAAATCAGCACTTTGTCATATTTTGGGCTGCCTAGTACAACAAACCTATTCGGATTGCTAATATCTTGTTCAAAATGTTCGACATTAGATGCCGCCATTAGCTGTTGATTTGCGAAAATATATTCCTGTTGTGCCTTTTGAGATGGTACAATAATTTTATGGGACTGATAGTCAAGCGTCATTGATTCTGGCGAATCTAGCAAAGAATCCTGTGCAAAATATGGTACATAAATTAGCAAATTTGTAAACTTTCGCAATGTTGCACGGCTAAAATTAGAGTGAATTACGTAACTTCTAGCGTTTTCGTTATACAAATTGCAATGAAATATAACATCGGGCTGCCGCATTTCCAAATTGTAGGTTTGCCAATCAACAAGTTCAAAATCATCGCTGTAGTTGTCCAAAGGTTCAAATAATTTTTCGGTTATTTCGCCAGTTGGTGCAACTTCATAATATGGCACAGGAATCCAATAAGCATCGCAATTTGAATCGGCTTTTGCCGCTTTGTAAATTGTTTCCATGGTATCACTCATTGCGGACATATGGCTTATAAAGGCGATTTCTAGGCTTTTTGGCTGTAACTCATCTTGTGCACTTTTTACTATGCTGTTAAAATGCAGTTGCAAAGCGGTTTCGCCGATGTTGCCGTTGTTGGCATTAAAAAGCAACTCGCAATATTTTTCTAGCAAGTTTACTGTTTTTGTGCCTGTTTTGGTTATATTTTCAATGAAATCACATAATGCTAAAGCACCGTTTTGACAATCGGCATAATTTTGGGAAATTTGGGATTCTTTTATGATTTCTAATGTGTCGAAAATTTGCTTTTGTTGGATTTTTCGCATTTTTATACCTCGCTAATAATTTTTTTGGAATAATTATTATTTTAATATACAAAATGTACGTTGTCAAATATTTGTTTGGACAAAATATTTGACCTAACCATAAAAACTGTGATAAACTAAAATGTATTGAACGGAAGAGAGGTGGAAAAATGCAAGCAACCCTACACGAAAATATTTTAGAATATCTGCAAACCAAGGATATGAACGAATTAAAGCAGTTGCTAAACTCCGCAAGCGAAGTGGATTTAATTTACGCACTGCTCAATTTGTCGGACGAAAACCAGGCGATAGTTTACCGACTTTTGGCGAAAGATAA
>WRKG01000270.1 GCA_009778185.1 Bacillota bacterium | reverse complement strand
GATATGATGGATTCCAATGTGCGAGGTAGTTTTTATAAGGGTTTTGGGAAATATGGTAAGTTGACTAGCAGGGAAAAAAGGCGGATTGAAGAGCGTGGTAAGGAACTTGGTAAAGAAATCGGCAAAGAAATCGGCAAAGAGATTGGTAAAGAAATCGGCAAAGAAGAAAATGCTCGTGAAAACGCTTTTGAAATGCTAAAAAGAAACTTTGACACAAAAGATATAGCCACTATTCTTAAAAGACCCCTAGAATGGGTGCAAAACTTAAAAGAAAGCACCACAACAAACCCAACTGAAAACACGCTAGAGGTTTAAGCAAGCATTGCGGAGGTTTTAGATATGATGGATTCCAATGTACAGGGGATTTTATACGAAAGATTTAATAAACGTGTAAAATCAGCCATGAGCAGAAGAAAAGCTAGAAAACAAGCTAAAAAAATTGGAATAAAAATTGGGAAAGAGAAAAAAGCCCGTGAAACCGCTTTTGAAATGCTAAAAGACGGACTTTCCCTGGATAAAATTGCACACTACGTAAAAATGCCCCTGGAATGGGTGCAAAACCTAAAAGACAACCCCACAATTTCTTAAAAATTTGCACCACAAAAAAATTTTTAACAGTTCGCAAAATCCACTGTAAAAGAATCGCTAATAATGATAAATGATAATTTTCATATACTGCTCCGTTTCGCCAAAACTGCTTTCTCGTACAACTTAACCTCGCCCAGCCAATCCTTGGGAATATCGTTAATTTCGCAATAATAATCCCAAATAATGCCGAATGGGTACGTTTTCATTTCCTCTAGCAGAGCCAGCCGAGTCGTGTAATCGCCGTCTTGTTCGGCTTTTTGTAACGTTGCGTGCGGCATTAACATTGCTCGCAACAAGGCTTTTAACGTTGCACGAACGCCGATAATCCACGCTGCTATGCGGTTTATCGAGGCATCAAAAAAATCTAAGCCAATCGCCGTTTTTGCTAGCAACTGATTGAAAACTAACTCGTTGGCTATTTCTTGCAACTCGTCCGTTAAAATTACCACGTGATCGCTATCCCAGCGAACTGGACGGCTCACGTGCAGTAAAATCCCCTTCACAAACAGGCTTACCGCCGATATTTTGTCGCTAACCATTTCTGTTGGATGAAAATGTCCGCTGTCAAGGCACAAATATGTGTTGTTTTTGGCGGCATACGCCGTGTAAAACTCGTTAGAGCCTACTGTGTAGCTTTCTTTGCCAATTCCGAAAAGTTTGCTTTCAACGGCATCTTCCATGTTGGGCAGGTTTTCGGATAAAATTTCGTTTAACGCCTGCAAAAGTCGCTCGCGCGGAGCAAGCCTGTCAATCGGCAAATCCTTAAATCCGTCGGGAATCCAAATGTTGTTGATTGCCGTTTGCCCTAATTCTGTGCCGAAATAACTGGCTATTTTGCGGGATTTTTTGCCATGCTCCACCCAAAAATTGCGGATATTTTCGTCGGCGTTGCTCAACGTAAAACCATCGTCCGCTTTTGGGTGCGAGAAAAATGTTGGGTTAAAATCTAATCCTAAATCGTTTTCTTTCGCAAAATTTAGCCAATTTTCAAAATGTTTCGGCTGCAATTCGTTCAAGTCAACTTTCTGGGAATCGTCCAGTTCCGCATAAATTGCGTGTAAATTCAGCTTATGTTTCCCAGGAATCAACGAAAGTGCTTTTGCCAAATCGGCTCGCAGTTCTTGCGGATTTGTCGCCGCGCCTGGATAATCGCCAGTTACTTGGATTCCGCCAGTTAGCTGCTGTTTTGCAAAAAATCCTGTAACATCGTCGCCTTGCCAACATTGTACAGATATTCGGATTTTTCGCAGCTGCTCCAAAGCGGAATTTGTGTTTATTCCTATTTTATTGTATGTTTCTTGTGCAAATTTGTATGCTTCCATAAAATCGCCTCCTGGTTTAATTGTAGCATAAATTTGGGAAAAAATAAATTTTTTTGCCACTTGACAAGTGTGATTTTTGCTGATACAACGAATGATTGCAAAAAATCCGCAAATTTTTCCCCCAAAAAATTCCAAATTTCAAAAACATTTAATGACATTTCCCCAATCATATGATATACTTGCATAGTTAAAAGCAATTTCAAGCAACAAACAGCCAAAAATCAACAATAATTTAATCCCAATAACGAACAAACAAAAAATTCTAACGGGTCAAGGGACGAAGCTCCTTGCGGGGTTTGGGGTATTGAATTTTGTCCAGTGGACAAAAAATCCCAAGGTTTTAATCTTTTGACTTTTAATCGAGAGGAAGTGAGTTTTTGACGGCATACGACAAGGTTCGAGCCGCGCGTGCCAAAGGCAGAGCAACAGCGGTTGACTATATAGAAGAAATTTTTGAGGAATTTACAGAAATGCACGGCGACAGGCGGTTTGGCGACGATAAATCTGTGGTGGCTGGGCTGGCTTGGCTGGGCGGTTTTGCGGTAACGGTGGTCGGCATCGAGAAAGGGCGAAATATCAAGGAACGCAGTCAGCGAAATTCTGGCTCGGCGCACCCAGAGGGCTATCGCAAGGCGTTGCGGCAAATGAAACTGGCAGAAAAATTTTGCCGTCCTGTGGTGTGCTTTGTGGACACACCCGGCGCATATTGCGGAATCGGCGCAGAAGAGCGCGGTCAAGGACAAGCAATCGCCGAAAATTTAACCGAAATGATGACGTTGAAAACGCCGATAATCTCGGTTGTGATAGGCGAGGGCGGCAGCGGCGGTGCGTTGGCTCTCTCGGTGGCGGACGAAGTTTGGATGCTAGAAAACGCCATATATTCAGTAATCTCGCCAGAGGGCTGTGCAAGCATCTTATGGAAAGACGCAAGCCGCGCCAACGAAGCAAGCGAATGTTTACGGTTGACAGCCGCCGATTTGTACGGCTTTAACGTCATCGAAAAAATCTTCCCAGAGCGGGACGAAAAATTTTCGCTAATAAAAGCGGAACTAATCAGCACGATTGAAAAAAATAAAGCGATTCCGCAAGCCGAACTGCTAGAAAGTCGGTACAAGCGGTTTCGCAAAATAGGGGCGACAATATGAAAACTTTAGAAAATTTGAAAACTTTACAGCCGTTGCAACAGCTTAAACACTTGGATATTAACGGCTTGATAGCAAAACTGCCGATAATTCAGGGCGGAATGGGCGTTGGCGTAAGTATGTCGCGGTTGGCGGGTGCGGTGGCTTGCGAGGGCGGCGTTGGCGTAATTTCGGCGGCGCAACCTGGTTTTAACTGGGACGGATTCGCCAGCAATCCGCTAAAAACCAACCTCGAGGCACTGGCGTATCACATCACACGAGCCAAGGAGAAAGCAAAAGACGGCTTAATTGGCGTAAATATCATGTGCGCGATAAATCATTACGCCGAATACGTAAAATGTGCAATCGAAAACAAAGCCGATTTAATCATATCTGGAGCGGGTTTGCCGACCAAATTGCCCGAGCTTGTCAAAGGTTCGGCGACGAGAATCGCACCGATAGTATCTTCCAAGAAAGCGGCGGCGGTTCTGCTAAAAATGTGGGATAAAAAGTTCCACAAAACGGCGGATATGGTAGTAATTGAAGGCCCGAAAGCAGGCGGACATTTAGGCTTTTCGGCAGAGGATTTACAGCACGAACTGGATTATGACCGTGAAGTATTGGATATTTTGCAAGAGGTTTCGCATTATAGCGAGCGGTACAACAGGACGATTCCGACAGTTTTTGCGGGCGGCGTTTGCGACCGCACAGATGTTGACCATTACATGGGATTAGGCTGTGCAGGTGTACAAGTTGCAACAAAATTTGTAGCCACCGAAGAATGCGATGTAGCAGATGCCTACAAACAAGCGTATATTTCCGCAACGGACGATGATGTAACAATAGTGAAAAGTCCAGTAGGAATGCCAGGGCGAGCGTTAAACAATGAATTTATCAAGGGTTTGCTAACAACGAACAGCAAAATAACCGAATGCAGCAGTTGCATAAGTGGCTGCAATCCCAAAACAATACCGTATTGCATAACAAAAGCCTTGATAAATGCGGCAGTTGGCAAAACAAGCGAAGGGCTTGTGTTTTGCGGGGCTTATGTTGGGCGTGTTAAGGAAATTGGGAGCGTGAAAGGCGTTTTGCAGGAATTGATTGGATAGAAAAATTTTTTCTGTAAATTTAGGATGCTGTGATTTTAACGGTTGACAAATTTTTAATGCGGGCGGATAATATCCGCCCGTTTTCTACATATAGCAACATATTTCTAATTTATTAAACCAACCCCCAAAAAAAAGTGCCCAAAACTGGACACTTTATCAAATCATTTCATAATTACCTATTTATCTACAACTTTTTCTGCGACATCGCCCAACATTGGGATTTTGAATTTTTTACCCATATACGCATTGTAAGCCAAAAACAGCATACTTGCAAAACCAACAAGGCTAATCAATCTACCAAATGGCGTAAACCAACCTAACAAAAGGTCAACCAATAGCAACACCAAAAACCACAAAATCGATTGCAAAGCGTGAAACCGTACATTTTTATTATCCTGTACAAAAACTATCATAAATAGTCCCGAGATTATTCCCAGTACATAACTTAACGCAGCTGCAAGACGTTCTTCCAGCTCAAAGCCTAAAATTTTTACAGTGTTCATAGTAAACCCTCTTTTCATTTTTTCAAAAGTATCAAAACTGCTTACAAAATAATATACGCAAGTTATTTCAAAAGGTCTGCAAAAAAAATAAATTTATCTAAAAAGTTTGCATCCCATAAAAAGAGCGTACTACGTGCGAGCGAACGTGCCCCGCCGTGCTTTCCATATCTTTGCGGAGCATTACTGCCATTGCCGCTAAATTTTCTACCCATGGTACGTTGTCAAGCAGTTTTTCGATTAAAAACCAATTAGAAAGTTCGTCAACATTATGGGTGTACAAATATAGCCGATACGAGATGTTTCGCAAAAACCAAATATAACCCTCGCTTTTTACTCCCAAACCTTTAATGCTGTCAACCATCTCTAAACTGAAAATGTTGGATTGCTCAAAAAAACAAGCTATATCCTCCACAGCGTACCACAAATCCAAAGCGTTGTCGTAGCCCATGGTTTCCCATAAATGATACGATACAATTTGTGCAGATTCAAACCAATCTTTGTGCATATTTATTCCTCCATTTCTCTTACAACATTTAGCCTATTTTGTGCCTCTAACGTATATCTGTGATCGGGAAACTCGCTTAGCAACCGCTCAAAATAATGTATCGATTGTGCATTATTATCAATACGAGAAAATGTCCACCCTAAATAATACAGCACATCGCCCAAAAGAAAATTATCTTCCATATATTGGGCAAATTCGTAGGCACGTTCAAAACTAACTAGCGCTGTTTCCCAGTTACTGGCAAAGTAGTCTGAAAAGCCTTGGTTAAAGGCATCTTGTGCTAATTGCGGGAATGCAGTTGCTCTTATTTCGTTAATCCAATTTTGTGCCTCTTGCGTTAATCCCTCGGGATTTATCGCCAAAATTGCGTTCGCTGCTTCTTCTAAATAGCCATCGCGAAACAGTTCCCAAGCATTTAATACTTGCAAAGTACGCTCCAAGTTAAAATGACGGTCTTCCCAATAATCTGCGGCGGCTTGCAATTCGGCTTGTTCCTCTAATAATGCGGAAATCTCTTGCTCTTTTTCCTGCATAAGCTGGCTGTGCGTTTCCTCGGTTATTAGCAACTGCGGATTAAACTCTTCCACTTGTGCAATAGCAGGCGGATTCGTCAAAGCAGGGTTGACAAAAACCACCATTACAGCCACTGCCAAAGCGGCTCCAATAATTAAGCACAAAATTCCTTCGATGTGAAAATTTACGTTGTGGCGTTCGTGCAAAGTTACTTGTTTGTAGGGCGTTACAGGCTCTTCTTTTATTGCGGCTTTTTTGGGCTTGGATTTATTAACCGTTTGCGTTGGGTTCAAATCGTTGTAATAACGGGTTGCCTTTTCGTTAAAAACATCTATTGCCAAAATGCGTTCGATAACCGCTAGAGCTTTAGTGCGTTCTTTTTGCATGATGTAGCACAAAGCTAGCAAATTTAGGGCATCCAAAAATTTTGGGTTAATATCAATCGCGCGGCGCAATTTTATTACTGCCATATCTGTGCTATTTTGGCGGACATCTTCTATGGAAAGGTTATAAATACGAATAGCATCATTGAGATTTTCCAAGGCACGAGCGTTATTTTGAATTTTATTGATATAGTTTTCCGCTTCGTTGTTTTCGCGCTGCAAGCCGCAACTTATCACCCAATTTTTGAGAGCTTCGCCAACATGACCAATGTGATATTGCACAAGTCCCAATAAATTGCGAGCGTTTGTATTATTTTTGTTTACGGACACACTTTTACTAAGAACAGCGACTGCACCTGACAAATCCGCATTTTTTATTTTGGCGAGTCCGCTATTGTAAAGGGCATCAGATATTCTTGCTACACCTCGATAAAGGTTGGCATCTGCCATACAATGCGGACAAATATTGCCATAATCGTAATTATTGTTGCAACTAGGACAAGTCATAGCAATCTACTCCTTTGATAATTTTCCAGTAATATACTGTAATAATTCCATTATATCTTTTATTTCGTCTTTAACTAGAGGTTCAACTTCGTCAACACTTAAAACAGGTTCATATTTATCTAATTCTTCCTTAAAATCAATCATGTAAAAAAATCCTCTCTAAAAAATAGTTTTTCGAATATCGCCAATTAGGTACAGCGAGCCAGCTATTGCGACAATTCCGTCTGTGTTGGCAAGCTGTTTGGCTTTTTGCAAGGCAAAAACAGCGTTAGGTTCGGCAAAAACGGGAATATTAGTTATAGTTTTGGCAAAATCGGCTAATTGTTGGGCGGCGATTGCTTTGAAACTGGAGCAGGTAAAAATGGCAATATCGGCGGTTTCTAGCATATGTTCTAAAATAGCGGTGTAATCTTTTTTTTGCGAAATAGCCACAACTAGCACTATACGCCTTTTTGTCAATTTTGTAAAGTAGAGATTTAACGCTTGCTTAAAAACTCGCGCGCCGTCTTCGTTGTGAGCACCGTCGAGCAGTATTTGCGGCGTTTGAGATGTTACTATCTCGAACCTGCCAGCCCATTCACAATTTAGCAAGCCTTGTCTCATGGCGGTTTCGGAGATATTTAGTTTATTTTTTCGCAATATTTCGGTGCATAGCACGGCATGAATTGCGTTTTGTATTTGATGTTCGCCCAACAGCTTTATTTGCAACGCTCCGTACGAAAAAAGCGGAGTTTCAACAGAAAAAGTTGTGCTGTCAAGTTTGTAGGTAACATCGGATATTGCAATATTTTCCAGATAATAAAGCGGAGCGTGTTTTTCTGCGGCTATTTGCGAAAAAGTAGCGAGTTCTGAAGTTGGATAAACGGCTACAGGACAATTATTTTTAATGATTCCGGCATCTTCGAAGGCAAGTTGAGCCAGTGTTTCGCCCAAAATTTCGGTGTGATCGTAACCTGGAGCGGTAATAACGGATAAAATTGGGCTATTTACGGCGTTTGTGCTGTCTAATCTGCCGCCGATTCCCGTTTCGATTATTGCAATGTCAACCGATTGTTCGGCAAAATAAGTATATGCCATACAAGTTAAATTTTCAAAAAAGGACATTATCGGCTGTATTTGGGTTATTTGGGTTAAAATTTTGGCAAAATCGGCATCTAGTATAGGAATATTGTTGATTTTTATGCGTTCGTTGTATTTAGCAAGGTGCGGCGAAGTAAACAAGCCAGTTTTATAGCCAGCGTTTGTCAAAATGTAGCTTAAAAAGGCACAAGTAGAGCCTTTGCCGTTTGTACCTGCCACGTGTATTACAGCAAATTTATCTTGGGGATTTCCCAACATTTGCAAAACATTTTTAACGCCATCCAATCCAATTTTTGAATGAGAGCGATATATATAATCAATAGCAGCGTTGTATGTAATGGCACTCAATCCTTTCAGTTGCAAAATAAAACCACAATTATATTTTAATGCAAAAATAAGTTTATTACAAGTGTTTTTTTATTTTAATTTATGTGATACAATTATAGCATGGATAAATACATAAAAAAAGCCCTAGCAATGGGTGCAAAAAATGCCGTTCCGTTTGTAATGTCCGATATTGCTTTCGATTCGCGGGTAATATTAAAGTGCATTTTTGGATGCAGTGATTATGGTTTGCAGCATACTTGTCCGTATCAAAAATCGCCGCTTTCAATGGATGAGTATCGCAAAATTTTTGAAAATTATTCTCACGGAATTATTATCGGTTGCGATAACAAAACAAATTCGCAAATAATTTCTTACGAACTTGAACGAGATTGCTTTTTGGACGGCTATTATTTTGCTTTTTCGTTAAGTGATTGTGATTTGTGTAAAAAATGTGCAAAAGGGGCAAATATTCCATGTATACACCCCGACAAAGCACGTCCCGCTTTTCATAGCGTGGGAATCGACGTATTTAAGACGGTGCATAATTTGGGATTACCTCTCAAAGTGCTGAAAACTCAAAATGATGAACAAAATTGGTACGCTGCAGTTTTTATCGAATAATTTTAGGAGGAAAAAAGGGCTGATTTTTAGCCCTTTTGTTTGTCGAAAAATTTCAAAACCGTGGGCGCTGCCCACACCCGCAAGGCTGAATTTTGTCCAGTGGACAAAAGAACAGTGCCCTTGACCCGCATTTTTTACTGTGGTTTTTATTGAATAATTTTAGGAGGCAAAAAAGGTTGATTTTTAGCCCTTTTGTTTGTGAACCTAATTTTTGCACTTGAATAATTCACAAACAAACTTATGTTGAAGAAAACGGGCGGATAATATCCGCCCCTACAAATCGCCAAACGTAGGGGCGAATCCGCCCGCAAGGCTAAACGGAAGAATAATACCCGCCCATACAAATACAAAAACAGCATTTTAACAGCGTTTAATACAGGATATAATTTTTGTCAACTTACCAATCTGTTCTAAATCTTACGATAGCGCCTGTGTCAACGTTTATATACCATTCATAATCGACATTTCGGTTGGTGGAACTGTCAAATTCTACTTCCCAAACCCATTGACCCATTTCCCAGTCCATTTCGATGGAATCGAACCAGCCAGACAAACCTCTTGCACGCATATCATTTTCGGCTATTTGAATGGCACGATCGCGAGTAATTGCTGGATTTGCTGGTCGCACAGAGCGATTGCTTGATACATTTTGCGTAGGCAATACAGGCGGCGAAGTTGGTGCAGGTGGTGCAGGAATTACAGGTGCAGGAGTTGCTACTGTAGTTGTTCTTACGACAGCGGCGGTTATTGCATTTATATAAACCATTTGCCTTGTGCCGTTTGCTACTTCAACCTCAAACATTGGCGTACCGTCTTCGGAAAATAAATTTGCAGATACTGCCGTTCCACCGCCCAAAAAGTCAGTTGCAATTTCTCGGGCTTGCTGGCTAGATATTTGCGATATTTGCGTTGCTGGCGGTTGCCCAATCACAGCCATTAGTGCTTGAATCAACGCCTTAAGTTCTTCAATTTCTGCTTGCATTGCCGCAACATCTGGCTGTGCAGCGTATACTGTTTCGGTTGCAAAATTTGTGTAACCCAAAAATATTGCGGTTGCTACAGATACGGTTACGATAAATTTTCTTAACTTTCTTGAATTTCTTGAATTTTTTAACATTTTTGTCATCCTCTCTTATTTTGACAGTTTTTTTGTTGTTCTTACTACAAATGTAGTATATAATGGGAAAGTTTATTTGTCAAGTGTTTTGAAAAATTTTTTAAGGACAAAATTTTGTAAAATATGTCAACGATGTATTTATAATGAAACAAATCGAAAAAATAGCGGGCGGATAATATCCGTCTGCTTTTTTTAGTATATATAAAAGTAAAATTGATATAAAGTCAACAAAACCGCTCAAATAGCAAGCGGTTTTGGAAACTTATAATTTAATTCTCGGTATCGTAGATAGTTATAAAAAATTCAAAACTTTCACCACCGCCAGTAATGAGAACTCTTTGATTGCCTGGAGTTGTTCTTCCACCAACAAGCCACGTCCAATATACTATGCCGTTTTCGTCTGAAGTTTTAGCATTTAACCCTGCCGCTGTTAATTCATTATTTAATGCCGACCATATTCGTATGTTATATTCAATATTAGGCAAGCCGTAAAATGTAAGCGTAATTTCTTCGTTACGATGAGGATTAGAGGGAATAATAGATATTTCTCTTTCAAATGGAATTATTTGGATTTCCTCATTCTCAACGTATTCTAATATATCAGCTGGCTGCGGCGTTGGTTCTGGCGTTGGTTCTGGCGTTGGTTGCGGCGTGGGCTGTGGCAAAATAGCCACTGGCGGTAAATTTGACGTTATTGTGATAATTTGTGTATCGGCATTCCAGGCTAAACTGTAGCCCAAAGGCTCTAAAACGGCACGAAGTGGCAACATAGTTGAACCGCCTATAATTTGTGCAGGGTTATCCAAAATATGTACTGCGGCGTTTATCGTAAAAGTTGTGCTACCGATTGGGATAACTATACGATTGTCGGCGTTTTCCAAAATAACTTGATCATCCCACGAAACATTAAAACCTAATTGCTCAAATACTCCACGGATTGGGACAAACGTACTGCCACCAACAATTACAGGGGCTTGTCCGTCAAAAATTACGTTCTGCCCGTTTACATTTACGCCGATTCCAGTGGCATAAGCTGGTAACACGGCAAAAAATGTTGCAACAATCGCCAATGTTAATGTTACTAAAAACTTTTTCATAAAATAGTTCCTCCTTGTAGGAAATTTTTAGCTTATTTTATACTCAAATTTTTTCGTAACAAAATAAGCCTATTCGAGACTCAATGGCTCAATGGCTCAATGGCTCAATGGCTCAATGGCTCAATGGCTCAATTTAATTATCACACACTTTTTATGTTTTGTCAAGTTTTTCGAAAAAATTTTTTTCAAATCTAAAATTTAGCAATATCAGTCAACAGTTGACAAATTGCATTTGTTAAAAATGTAGGGGCGGATAATACCTACCCGTCCAGCAGGTATTATCCGCCCCTACGGGAGATTTCAAGAACGTTTTATAAACTTAATTTATGGTGGCGTTGGAAAAATTTATACATTTTACAATTCAAAGGCGACCGAGGACGGTCGCCCCTACGGGAAATTCTAAAATTCTACATAAATTTAACCACCAATTCCCATTACAAAATCATTCCCAAACAAATGTAAAATTTATATTTAACTCATCTCGTACAGATTGCAACGATTTTTGCACGGCGGTATTCATAGGGATTCCCGTTTTTTTGCGTTCCAAATAGGCTAGATATTCCTTTTCGCCAGCGGTATAAATGCGGTCGGCGGTTGGCGATTTTTTGGATGCTCGCAATTCGCGCAAAATATTGCCCGTTGTTTGCTTAAATTGGGAAACTTCCGTAAAAGTTGAGATGTCAACCACTATAAAGAAATGTCCCAAGCCGTACGGACGTTTTGTGCCGTCCGAGTTAAGTCCATTTAATGCACTCAAAAATAATCCGCCTTGCAAAGCCGCCGAAAGAATTTCCACTGCGGTTGCGTAGCCAAAACCTTTGTAACCGCCCAAATCTTCGCCGATTCCGCCCAACGGAGCTAACGCACACAAGCCGCTGTTAAAGCCAGCCAACGCAACATTGGGATCGGTTACTGGCAAGCCGTTATTGTCAATAACCCAACCTTGCGGCATTTGCTTATTTATGCGAGCGTAATGTTCAATTTTGCCGCGCTGAGATATGCTAGTTGCGCAATCCAAAACAAAGGAAAACTCCTCGTCGGTGGGAAGTCCGATTGTTAGTGGGTTTGTGCCTAACATATTTTCCACGCCAAAAGTTGGTGCAATGGACGGACGTGCGTTTGTGCCTGTAATTCCTATCATTCCCGCATCGGCAGCTAAACTTGCGTAATAGCCAGCTATTCCATAATGCGTGGAATTTCCTACAGCGACCATGCTTGTGCCAAATTGTTTGGCTTTTTCTATTGCCAAGTTCATTGCTTTCACGCTGGCAACGTGTCCCATTCCGTGATGTGCGTCAATTACCGCCGTTGTTGGACTTTGCCGCACAATTTCAACATTTGTTACAGGATTTTGAATGCCTTCTTTTATGCGATCTAAATAAATTGGCTTAAATCTGCCAACTCCGTGCGAATCGATTCCGCGTTTGTCGGATTCTATTAGAACCGCTGCACAAATTTTGGCATCTTCTGGTGGCACGCCGACGGCGGTAAACGCCAAAATCATAAATTCTTCCATACGTTCGAATGTTTCGTTTGTCATATTTTTTACCTTTCCTAAATTTAATTAAATGCACCATAAATATTGACAGCAAGATTAAGCAATGCCGAAATTATAGTTTCTATCATTGGGCCAATAATATTGCCTGTTATGCCAGCAAACATAAATATCATAAGAATCAAAAAGCCAACACGGGCAAAACTCGTGTGAAACGCATGATACATTTGCTCTGGCAGCCAAACCGAAAAAAATTTAGAGCCATCGAGCGGAGGAATTGGCAACATATTAAAAACCAATAACACGATATTTATATGAATAAATCCATATACAAAGTTAGCCCAAAAACCGCCCATAGGGATAATTCCAATGTTGGTAATAAGCGGCACAAATATCAATGTTCCGATAAAAGCTAGCAGTAAATTTGACAGCGGTCCAGCCACCGAAATTAAAGCGTAATCCCATTTAGGATTTTTAAGGTTGCCCAAATTTACCATAACAGGTTTTGCCCAGCCAAAACGGAAAAACAAAATAAAAATAAATCCAAGGGGATCCAAATGCCGCAACGGGTTCAACGATAATCGCCCGTCTTCTTTAGCCGTGGAATCGCCCAAAAGGTACGCTGTCAACCCATGAACCAACTCGTGAACGGTAAATGCAATAATTAACGCAGGTATTCTAATCAACATTTCTTGCAAATTAAAATTAAACATAAATTTCTCCTTTGTAGCTTGATAATGTTTGCCTTTTTTTATTATAAACCTATTGTTGGCTATTAACAAGATTATTTTTATTTTAGGAAGAAATTTTGTCAACCAAAAAAGTATCTGAGAAATTCAGATACTTTTTTATGAAATATAAAATTATAAAACTCTGTTAGCCTTAACGTAGTTTCTGTTCCAATAATTTTCGGATAATCCGCTAATGCGAACTCCTCTACCAGATTCGGAGTGGATAAATTGGTTATCGCCAACATAAATGCCCACGTGAGAAACACGAGAACCGCTACCAGTTGCGAAAAATACTAAATCGCCAGCGGTTAAACTGCCACGTTCAACATAAAATCCGTTACTGCTAGCCATTGATGCGGACGAACGTTGTAAGGCAACGCCAAAATTGCGCATAACATAGGTTACAAATCCCGAACAATCAAAGCCGCCTCTGTCAGAGCCGCCTGTGCGGTAAGGAACGCCGATAAGGGTTTTTGCATAACTCAAAATTTCGTATATATTAGAAGAGCTTGCATTTTCTTCTGATACAACTTCGTAATAAACGGTTTCTTCGTATGTATTTTCGGTGCTTTCGTAAGAATTTTCGTAAGATTCAACGGTTGCAATAACATCTTGCACCAAGCTAATGTACTCTTTGGCAATGTATACATCATAGTTACCAGATACATTTACACGGTAAAAATCGCCGCTTTCTTCCAAAATTTCCACTTGCTCGCCACGATTTACTTGAAACAGAATATCTGAATCCAATGATGGGGCTGTTCTTACGCGAACGTTGTTGCCGTTTAATTGCCCAACTTGTGCAGATACCGTTGTTGCTAATAAAACACTACTCGCCATTACTGCTACGCCTGTTGCAAAAATTTTGCTAAACTTTCTTAAGTTTTTGCCTTTTTTGCTGTTCTTACTAATCATCATAAAATAAATTCCTCCAAAATTTTCAAAATATTAAATAATTGTTAAAAAACTGTTAAAACTATTATATAAAGCTATTTCTAATTTGTCAAGACTTTTTGAAAGATTTTTTTATTTTTTTTACAAAATTTTTTAAGCCAGCAAAATAAAGGGTTTTTAGCAATTTTTTATGGTTTATATTTGAGATATGTCAACCGATATTTGGAAAAATATTAAGATTTATATTAACCAAATTTAACAAAAAATTCGGGCGGAAATTACCTGCCCCTACAAACCGCCAAACGTAGGGGCGGATATTATCCGCCCGCTTTTTTGTTAAGTTGATATACGATTGAAATGTGGATTTATATTACCTGCCCGTCCGCTAGTTTTTTATACAACAGCCTATTTTCACTCCACAACGCCAGTGCGTTCAATACTCTCAGTAAAAAACCTTTGTGCAAAAACATAAACCACCAAAACAGGAGCAACAAACAGCAAAGCCGAAGCCATTACCGTAGGTAACATCGTTTGCAGCTGCTCTTGTGGGGGAATGTTTACCCTTGTAATTTGCGTTGACAAAGTGGCGATTCTTGTGTAAAATATGCCTGTCAAAAAAGTTTCGTTCCAGTGCCAAACCAGCGAAAACAGAAAAACAACCACCATTGCAGGTTTTGCCAACGGAAAAATTATTTTCGCAAACACGCTAAATGGATTCGCCCCGTCAATTAACGCCGCTTCTTCCAGTTCTTTCGGAATTTTGCGGAAAAACTGCATATAAATAATTACGAATAATCCGCCATTTAAGCCATGCCCAAACAACGCTGGTGCGACAAACGCCATTGGGCTGTTCAAAAATCCCATTTGGCTGTTTAGCCACGCAAGCGGAATAAAAATTGTTTGTGGCGGCACAACGTATGTCAGCACCAACATAACAAGCATTGTCCGCTTAAATGGGAACGTACACCGCCCAAAAGCGTATCCAGCCACCGCACAAGTTACAATTTGCACCAACGCTGGCGGAATCGTCGTCAGCAGCGATACAAACAATGTGGAAGTCATCAAATTATCCCATGTGCTACGTGCCGCCAAAAACATGGGCATTATTGCCATTTGCCCAACCGCATACTCAATGTTTCCCAAAGTTGGATAATTGGGAATCCACCGAGTGGTCGGATCGATAACATCGGCAAAGCTCTTAAACGACAAACTTACCATATACAAAACTGGCTGCAAATACAACAACGCAAACACAACCAACAAAAAATATATCACAAAAAATTTCAAAATTTTCATAGTTTCCTCCTGCAAACATTAAAACCCTGGATCTTTTGTCCACTGGACAAAATTCAATACCCCAAACCCGCAAGGACGCGCGCGCCCTTGACCCGCTAATTTTCTATGGAAAGGGGTTGCGTCTGCTTATTTTGGGTTGCGTTTTTTTATTTCAATCCCAACGGTTTCCTAAAAATTAGCGTTACAAATCCCAAAATTAGCAAAATAATCCCAAAATAAAGCCACGCAATCGCCGATGCGTAACCGTAGCCAGTTTGTGGCGACAAAAAATGTCTAATAATAACGTCAATTATTGGGTTGAATGGCGCTGTAAACTGGTCAACAACCGTGTAAATTACCGCAATGAAGATAAATGGGGCGATTCCTGGCAACGTGATAAGCCATAAACTTGCCCAATCGTTTGCACCGTCAATTTTGGCGGCTTCGTAGACACTTGGGTTAATGCTCTGCATTCCAGCGATTAACAGCAACATTTGCACGCCAGAATACCATAGCACCATCAAAAAACTGTTCAAAACGTTTCCCACCGCCAAAGCCCACGTATCTGGGAGCGCCGTTACCAAATTTGTAACAGTCGCACTTTGCAAAAAATTCAGCGAACCTTGCTCGTGATTTGTCAACTCGTTTATCAAGTTTCCGCTTGTCAATACCACTGGCAGAAAAAACACAGCCCGTGCCAAACCTCGCCCTGGAAACTTTTGGTTCAACAAAATAGCCATTATCAAGGCAAAAACCACGATAACAGGCACAACTATAAGCGAACTTGCTGTAAACAGCAAAAACACGTTGGGAATCTCCGCATCCATAAATAACGCCCTTTGATATTGCTCCAAGCCCGCAAATTCAAATAAAAGCCTGTCTGTTTGAATTGTTACATCGTTAAAACTCATGTAAAGGCTGAAAATCAACGGAAACGCCCAAAACAGCAAAAATCCCACAAACCACAGCCCAACAAAAGCCAATCCCACTAATTTGTTGCGAGTTTCAATTTTCATAAAATTTCTCCTTTTTATTGGATTTATTGGATAAGCAAAAAATCTTGCGGCGGAATTACCCTGCCATTGTGCATAATTTCGGCTTGATTTAGGTTTACATACAAAATTTCGCCTTCAAAATGAACCTCGATTACGCCGTCAATTTCCCGATAAAACTTTATTATTTTGCCTTGGATTTGGCTGTAAACTTCGCTGAAACGATTGTAAACCGCCACAAACTCGCTTGCACGGCGGTCAAATTGGCTGCTGAATAAAATTGTGTTGTCCAACTGGCGAAAATCCTCCGCAAAAACCAACTCGAACGACGGCAACGCACCAACCGCCAACGCTCGCAACATATCCACCGAAGAAATGCGGTTATAAATTTCGCCAAAAAATGGCGTGTAACCATGAAACGCAATCGGCAAAAACGGCACAGTTTCGTCTATCACTATTAAATTTGTGCCGCCAATCGGCATATTTTTAACCGCGATACCATTTTGCAAAAGATAAGTTTGCGGACTTTCGAGAAAAATCTGCAAATTTTGTGCATTTTGTATATCTTGTATACTTTGTGAATTTTGTATAATTTGTTGCAAATTTTGAACAAAATTTCGGTTATTTTGCATAGATGTCGCGCGGTTTTTTGGCTCGTTCGGATTAAAATCACTTAAGGCAAATAAATTTTGCAATAGGATTCCATTTGCGTTTGACAAGCGATTTTGCTCACGTTGGAGCATTTGCTCGCTTGCGGTAGATGTCAAATGCCAGCCGCCAAACAGCGGAAATCCTTGTGCATTAAAAACGGTATCTCTGCGAAGACGAATGCCGTTGCCAGTTTGCTGAATTGTGCTGAAATTATCCGCCAAAATTACGGAATATCCCAAATTTTGGGCGTGTTGCATAAAATTGTTTAGCCCGCTCGCTCCGCCTAATTGCCGCGGAATGGGATATTTTTGTGGACTTCGAACGCTGTTTCCGCGCCGCTGCCAACCGTGAATTATCAAATTTGCATTGGTTATCCCGTTTTCATGCAGAAAACTTGCTATATTTTCGGCTTGATTAAAGGTTGTCAAAGGCACAAACGCCGAACCTGCCATATCTCCGCCGATTATATTTAATGTGAACGGGATTCTTTGCCCAGTTTGCCCAGTTTGTCCAGTTTGCAAAGGCTGCAACCGTTGCAAATTGTACCTTTCAGCAAGATAATCTCGGTAATTTTGAGCCATTTGCAACCAACCTGCATTGTGCAAAAAATAGTAGCGAATGCTGTTGTTTTCGATTGTGGCAAGCGGCGAAAACGTGGCAATATCAATAAAAGTGGATAAAACGGGCGTTTCGGCAAATCGGAAAAATCCCTCGTTTGTTTGTGCATTTGTCAAAACCCTGTACGATCGCCGATAAACAAACCTCGCATAAGCACTATTAAAGCCAGTTTGCACCATCGCAGGATTTCCAATAATATCTGCTTCGCCAGCTTGCACAACCGCCATTAGTGCGTTGTTGTTGCGATTTATCCCAAAAACTGGGAAATTTACTATCGGTTCGGCAAACTGCCCATTTTCTACAACTGTAGTAATTGTGGAATCCGTTGTAAATGCAAAATCTCGTCCAAAAATGGGCTGAATAAACGAATGGTTAAATCCTCGGTTGCTGTTAAACTGCACCAAACCGCCGGGTCCATCTGGCAAAAATAAATATCCGTCAATTTCGCTGTTGCCATGAGTTGCTCCCATAAACGGAAACACCGTAAAATCCACCAAAAACGGGCTTTCATTGTTATCGTTTACCCAAACTATCTCCAAAATAAAGCCGTCGTTTGTCAAGGTTAAATTGTACGCCAATTCAATATTAAGGTTGTCAAATGAGAAATTTACCTCGACCGATTTTTCATCACGCTCGTCCTGCTCGTCCTGCTCGTTTGGAGAATCCAGTAATCGTGCGGTTATTGTAACATTTTGATTATGGATATTCGCTAAATTTGTGCTAACTCCCAACAAATTATCGGTTATTGTCAACATCAAAGGAGATTGCAAATTTCCCAACCAAAGTTGATTTCCCTCTTCTAAAGCCATTTCCTCGGCACTGGGAACGCTACGCCAAGTGTAATTTGCCTGTTTGTCGTACATTTCGATGTTGCCGCTGTCCAAATCTAAACTCAAAATAAAGTTGTCATTTTCCAAAACAGGGACAAACCCATTGCCTTGCAAAATTGTTGAATTAACCGCAATCGGCGGCGGAGATAACGGTAAAACCGCCAAACTTTCACGGTTTTGATTAAAATTTCGCACCAACAAAAGCACAGCGACAAATCCCACAAAAATTGCCGTAAAAACTAACTTTTTTAGTACATTTTTACCAAACATTTTCAACCTATTAAAACGAACAATTTTTGGGTTGTTATTTTCAATTTTTGTGAAATTTTCCGAGTTGACAAGTTTGTCAACATTGTTATTTTTGTTAATTTTGCCAAATTTTCTAAATTTATCAAACAAGACCAATCAACTCCCTTACAAATTCGTCCAAAAATGAATACGATTGCAACGCAACGCCATAAAGTGCGACCGCAAAAACTATCATCATAGCCGAAACGAATAGCATCCACGCTGTATTTTTAATGGTTTCGCCTGCAAAATAGCCCTGCACTTCGCGAATTGCCGAAAATTGCAAAATGACAACCCAAATCCACATTATTCCCTGCAACATTAAATAAATACTGACCTCTGCCAAAGTTAGTGCTTGCGAAATTATCGCCAGCGGCACTCGAAAAATTGTCAACGGCATTAACGCATACACGGTTGACACAAAAATGCTACTAAATTTTCCCTGTCCTTTGGTGATTGTGCCGACCAAATAGCCCGCAATTACCCAAATTGGAATCGGCAACAAATTAACGGCTAAAAAATTTCCCAAGCTAAAGCCGTTTAATCCCGTTGCATTAAACGCAAAATTTGTCAAGCCCATTGCGAAAAATGCCGCCAACAGGTAAACCACAAGCCACGCAATCGCCACAAAAACGCCGCCGTTTTTTTCGCAACCGTAAAATGTATCGGACGGCGATTTTAACACATTTAACGCACTTGCGAAATTTTTCAAACCATAAAACCCTGGGCGTTCCCAAACCCGCAAGGCTGAATTTTGCCCAGTGGGCAAAAGAATTGCGCGCCCTTGACCCGCATTTTTATTTTGTGAATTTTCCACATTTGTAGTATTTTTTACCCAAACAATTTGCAAACGCAAAATTTTGGCAAAAATCAACCAAAAAGCCGCCAAAATTGCCAAAACCGCCGCAAAAATGCCGAAATATTGGCGGATAACTATAATTCTCTGTTGCCAACGTGCCTCCGAATACAATTCTTGGTTGACAGCACGGCGCATAAATTGCATTGCGGTCAAATAATCGCCGCGCCTGTGGTAAACTCTGCCAAGCCCAGAATTTGCCACTTGTATAAACGAATTTTCCCGCAAAACGTTGTTCCAGTTTTGCTCGGCGTAATCGTGTCTGCCAGCGAGATTCATTTGCGTGCCTGCGACCAAATTCAGCATTAAATCGGTCGGCGAAAATACGTGAATGCTGTTGTAGGTTCTGTCAACTACAAATAACTCGTATTGAGAATTTACCGCAATTCCCACGGGATCGCCAAAAACGCCAACTCGGAAATTGCCGCCCGTCAACAATTCGCCAAATGCCGCCAAAAGCTCTCCGTTGCTGTTGTAAATGTATACCAAACCGTTGTTTCTGTCGGTTGCAAAAATTACGCCGCTATCGGAAACCGTCAACGCAGAAAGTGCCATCGGATTAAATTGCGAAACCTGAAAATTGCGGTTGACAAACATATCCTCGGAATTTACATTCAACTTTTTGAGTTGTCCGCTGTCGGTTGCTTGCGTTGCGGTGTAAATAAAGCCATCCTGTGCAACCGCCAATGCGGACGGCGACGGCGCAACCCTGTTGAGATTCGTGCGAATCTGCTCTTCGGTGTAAATGAACCGCAACAGCCGCTCCGTGAAAGTTAGCGGCGTTTGGTTTCGCCCAAAAAAGCCCAAAAACTCGCCGTCTTGCGACATTACCATGATTCCCTCGTTGCTGCCGAGCAAAAGCACGTACAAATTGCCCCGCAAATCCATTGCAACCTGCATGGGAATAAACATCGTATTTTGCAGGCGAATGTCGTCGGGCTGCCCAAAAGAGAAAATATATTCTCCGTTGCTGTCAAACCGCACAATACGGCGGTTTCCAGTATCTGCGACAAAAATATCGCCGTTATCCGCCACAAATACGCCCTCTGGCTGATTCAGCGTTTCCGAGATTTCCTGGACAATTTCGCCAGCCCTATTTAACTGGACAATCCTGTTGTTATTGCGGTCGGCGAGGAAAATTCTGTCGTGGCGATCGATGAAAATTCCCGACGGATTATTTAAGCCGCTGCCGAGCATTCCGAGCGGCGTGTAAATATCTTGAATTGGGAACGGCGACAAATCGTCGGTAAAGGAAAATCCCGCAAACAAGAGCAATGCGAACGCCGCAAACATCAGTTTTTTCACAGTTTGCACCTCCTTATATTTGAACAATTTCAAAAAATATTTATGTAGAAAAATATGTTGGTTTAGAAAAACATATCGATATAGAAAAATATATTGATGTAGAAAAACATATTGCCGTAGAAAAACGGGCAGGTGCTATCCGCCCCTACGTTGGCGGTTTGTAGGGGCGGATATTATCCGCCCGCTGATTTATCATAAATTATTTTATCCCCGAGTTTACCATGGTTTGAATCATCGACTTTTGCATTACCGCAAAAATGAGAAAATTCGGCAAAAACATGATTAAACCAGCGGCGGCTGCTGCTCCTTGACGGGCGATTGTTGCATTTAGCCCTGCCGTTAAAGTGCTGACAAAATACGGCAATGTTCGCATGGATTCGTCCGTCATAAACAAGGCGGAAGTTGTCGTATCGCCCCAAACGCCCTGAAATACGATAATCATCACCGTTCCGACCGCTGGCATTACGTTTGGCAAAATTATTCGCCAAAAAACGTCAAAATCGGTTGCACCCTCTAATTTTGCCGATTCGCACAACGAAATCGGAATTTGATCCATAAATTGCTTCATTAAAAATACGCCGACAGGCACGGCAACTTGCGGCAAAATGTGTCCAAAATATGTATTGACAATTCCCAGTTGGGATATTATCAAAAACCGTGTAATTACCACGGCTTCGGGGGCAAACATCAGCGAAATTACAACCATATCGAACAGCCACTTTTTGCCGGGAAACTCCATTTTGGAAAACGCATAAGCACAAGTTGAACTCAAAAACAGAGCAATCGCAACGCCGAAAACCGTTACAATAAAGCTGTTGAACAAATATCTCGAAAACGGGACAATCGAAATATCGGCGGCTTGCATAAAATCGTTGAAATTTTGTAAAGTGGGATTTTGCACAAAAAATCGTGGTGGATATAAAAACAGCTCCGAAAGCGGCTTGAATGCGGTTGACACAATGTAAACTACAGGCAACATAAAAATTGCGGCGATTGCCGTCAAAATCAGCACAATTATCGAAGTTTTTATATATTTTTTTAACATTAGTCTCGTTCCCCCAAAAATTTGAAACATAATTTTGTCAACGCATAAGTAACCGCCAACAGCACAAACGAGAGAGCGGTTGCATATCCCAGTTCGAAGCGTTGAAATCCAAAATCTTCGATATGATTTTGGAAAAGTTGCCCAGCGTATTCTGGCGTGGGATTTTGCCCCGAAAGTTGCACGCCGATGCTGCCCGCCCGAATCGCCCCAACAATGGACATCACAGCCGAAAACAGCATTTGCGGTTTCATTTGCGGGATTGTGATGTGAATCAATTCTTGAAATGCGTTGCGAATGCCGTCAATTTTGCCCGCCTCGTAAAGTTGTTCGTCCACGTTTTGCATACCAGCGAACAGCGACAAAAAGCCAACGCCCATACTTCCCCAAATGGTAACGATAATCATAACAAGCAAAAGTGTGTTGCTATCTTGTGTCCACGCAATCGGATCAACGATAAAGCCCATATTTATGAGAAATCTATTCAAATGCCCCAATCTATCGCCCGAAAAAAACACGGTAAACACCACCGAAATCAGCACTCCACCCGCAATAGACGGCAAATAAATAGCCATTGTATACAAGATTTTTATTTTGCGAGGAATAGAATTTATCAGCCAAGCCAGTAAAAACTGCAAAGTGTAGCCAACGGGTCCAACGGCAACCGCAAAAATAAAGGTATTCGGCACAACATGAGTCATCAAAAGCAAATCCGCCGACAAAATGTCAACAAAATTCCTAAGCCCAACAAATTGCACCGCAGAAATCCCGTCAAACGACGTAAACGACAAAAAAGTAGCCGAAACAACAGGCAAAGCAATAAAAACCGCAAAACAAACCATAAACGGCAAAATAAACAAATAAGCCGCCCTATTCCTCTTAATTTCCTCCCAAACAACCAACAAACCAACTCGCCGCTCTTTGGGCTTTCTAACAACTTTTATCATGGCAACCTCCTTGCAAAGTCAAAACATTAAAACATAAAACCTTGGGGCGCTGCCCCCCGCCTGCCGGCGGGCAGGCAAACCCCGCAAGGAACGCGTCCCTCCCGCCTGCCGGCGGGCAGGTGACCCGC
>WRKG01000269.1 GCA_009778185.1 Bacillota bacterium | reverse complement strand
CGCCCCTACAATAAGCCGCCCGTAGGGGCGACCGTCCTCGGTCGCCCGTTTGTGCGTTTCGATATTTCTGCAACATAGGCTTAAAGTTAATGACATTGATATTACCTGCCCGCTTTTTTACACGTTTCGTTTTTTACATTCAAAATTTGCCAATCTGCCAATTTGCCAAAATTTGCCAATCTGCCAACCTCGCCAAAATCTGCCAATTCGCCAAAACCCGCCAATCCCAACGCAACAAATAAGTGCTTTACAACCGCCGACAACCGCCATATAATATTGAAAACAACAAAAAAATTTCGTTATACGTCATTAAAAATTATTTGACAAAGCACAAAAATCTTGCTAAAATAATCCCAACGGAGGTCAAAATGAACTTCCCAAAAAAACTGCTCGCACGCTTGGCAACCGCCTACAACCTAGCAAAATCCGCCATTCGTGCCACAAAGGAGAAACCCAAAATGCTAGATTACGAAAAAATCAAAAAACAAGGTCGCCACGGCAATTATCTGCCGCAAGCATTGCGTGAAATCACCGCAAAATCGGCAACCTTCGAGGACGTGTTGACAAACGGGCTGGCTGCCCACTTTGAACACGCCGCTCCCAATCACGCCGCCGACCTTTGCGAACTGGTTCGGCGACTGCCCAAATATCCGCTTGCGTTCAACAGCTGGCGGCACACGCACCGCTCCGCCGACCCTGCCGACTACCACGAGCGGCTTTTGGCGATTGCCCGCGCGCCGTTCACGAAATTTGTCAACTTTGACATTGCCGCGCGGCTTTCTTTGAGTTCGGCACTAAAAAATCAGCTTTCATATGATAGCACCCATGGTGGATTAAAATCGTCCGCACAGGGCATGAACAGCGACGTTGCGGCAATGTACATTGCCCTGAAAATCGACCAAAACGACCAGCCCACGATAAACGCCCTCACGGACGCAATTTTGGCGGACAACAACACGCAAATCGTCGACCACGAGATTATGCGCGCCATTGCAATGAGCCAAAATGCCGAACTGCACGAACTTATGCGAAAATTGCTGCTCGCCGCGCGACTGCAAGAGGGCTTGCGACAAGCCATTTTTGAGACGGCGGACGACGGCACAACGGAATATCTAATTGCAATGATAAAAACGGTGCTGGACGAAAATTTGTTGCGATTTTCTTCGGCTGTGCGGGCTGTCAACGTGTGGATGGGGCTTGCTTACGACTATTCCGACAAACGCGCCGTTACAAAATTGCTAAAATTGGGCTATGAATTTTTGACAAATTCCGAGAAACGTGCCGCCGCTATAAATTCGCCCGATGTGGTGGAAATTTTCGCCGCAATGTGGGCAGAATCCGCATATAAACTGCAAAATTTGCTACCGTTTATCAGAAATTTTTTATCGGAAAATGCTCCGAAATATCAGAAAATGGTCGGTGCGTATTTTCTTACGCTCTTGCAATCCGACAATTTATCCGCCGATTTAGCTGGCTCTGCTTTGGCGGACTTAAAAGAGCCAGATTTGGACGTTTTCACGCTGCTTTTCTCGGCTTACGATAATCCTCCTAGAGATGTGCAAAAAGTACACAAAGTAGTATTTATGGGAAAAAACCAAGCATCCAATTATTGGAGTCCCTATTATGATGCACAACGTCCTCTTGACTGGGAAAAAACTACGATTCTGCACAGCAATTATCCGCCAATTTTACATAATGCAGAAACTCGGAAACTTCATTTTAACGTGCTTGCAAATATCTTAGAAAAAATCCCAAAAAAGGGACACAAAGTAGAGGGAAAACCCTTTGATTGGAGCAATTACAACGCCAATCCAGAGGACATTTTCGGAACAATGATGTACCTTGCAATATACGACAGGGACGAGGAAATGCTGCACCGTTTACGAGAATTATATCCGCTTGCAGGTTCAGAGAAAATCGTATACATCATATTTTTCATAACAAATGACCTCGAAAACGAAGAAAAACGGGCGTTTTTGTTTGAATGTTTATCGGACAAAAGCATGACGGTACGGAGCAATGTTGTAAATATAGCCAAAAGACGGCTCACTTTATCGGAAAATGAGATTATCCAGTTGGAGAAATTGTTGAGCCTAAAAACAGCGACTATCCGAAAATCCGTATTGGATATTTTGATGGATTACGCAAAAGCTGGCGGCGGTTACAACAAAAGGGCGTTATTTGGATCAATAGAGCGGCTTATCTCGGACAAAAACGCCAACAAACGGCTTGCAGCACTAGATTTACTCGGCACGATAAAAAAGCAAAAGCAGCTAGTGCTAACAAAGGAAAATATCCGAGAAATTTGTGCTACAGCCCCCAAAATCACGGACAGCGAGCAAGTTTTAATAAATGCGTTGTTAGACGAAGAAAGCAATGATAAATTTAGCAAGAAAAACGGTTTTGGGCTATACGATGTTAAGTATAAGCCAAATTTTCCAGCTGTTCCAATGCCAACAACGGAGTATTTGCCACAGTTTGCGGCGGTTACTTCTCAAGAAATGACGGCTCTTTTTTCGGAAATTACCGATATTATCGAGCAGTACAAAGATTTTGAGTACAGAGGAACAACCACAAATGAATACGCCGTTACTTCTGAAAGAATTTTCGGAACAGCCCCATTTTATCATATTTTAGAGGATAAAAAGCGTCCAACAGGCGAAAAATACGAGATAACAGACTACGTTTTGGGCGATGTTTTCGGAGATTGGGCGCGGCGAAATGCTGATAAATACATGGTTATGCTTAAAATTGTGTTTGCCAAAAAAACGGGAAATTTTAATTGGAATTATAATGATGAAACATACACGCTAAAATACGGATTTAACGGCTATTTGCCTTTTGCGCAGGAATTTTTGCAAAAGACGTTAAATGCCGTGGAAATCAAGCATTTTGCCGAAAATATCCAAAAATATACCAAAGACCAGCGGTTGCCGTTCGATATTTTTCACGTTATATTAGAAACAATGCCCGATTTAATTGAAAACGCTAGGGATTTCTATTATAATTTGGCGGTGGAATTGTACCATTCGGTAAATCCCGATTATTGGGCACAAAAGGGCTATAAATGGAAAACGAAAAATTATTATGGCGAACAAGAACACAGCACAAAATTTGCCTATTTTAATGCGATAACCACCTTTTTTACTCAAATTCCAGAAAGCCAAACGGACGAGGAATTTCTGAGAAAATTTTATATTCTGTATGCAGTTTCCGAGAAATTGGGCAGCTACTATATAATGGGAATATGGCATCCTGCAGGGATTGTGCAGCGAGGTTTGGCGGAAGTGGATTACCTGTACAAGGCAATTTTTAACTTTGACGGTACGAATATTATCGGAAATTATTCCACGAAAAAAATCGGAAAATATATCAACAAAGAAGTTTTACAATATCCGATATTTATGGAATGCTTGCAAACCGCCGTAAACAGGGTAATCGAAATAGAATTAAAGCGTGGCGACACAAGCACCGAAGTAAGCAGTTACGCCATGCAAATCGGCAGACACGAGGGCGCAGAGAGATTTTCTCAAATTTTGATTGCGATGGGCAAGGAAACTTTCCTGCGTGGCTACACGTGGGCGAGCGAACTCACCAAGCGAGATGTGCTGTCAAGTCTGCTAAAAGCCAGCGTTCCAGCCGAAACAGACACGGCGGAAACCTTAAAAGCGGCTCTCGGCGACAAAATTTCCGAGAAAAGATTTCTCGAGGCTGTGATGTACGTGCCAGCCTGGATTGGCATTGCCGAGGAATATTTGGGCTGGAAAGGGCTAAAATCCGCCGCTTGGTATTTTCACGCACACACACGCAACAGCTATTCCGCCGAGTTTGAAACGGAAGTTGCGAAATTTTCTCCGATTGATAAAGAAGATTTTGAGCGTGGTGCATTTGACATTGACTGGTTCAAAGATGCCTACAAAACCCTAGGAAAACAGCGGTTTGAGGTGCTTTATGACTGTGCAAAATATATCTCGTCAGGCGGCACGCACAAACGGGCGCAGTTGTTTGCAGATGCGGCTTTGGGCAAGCTAAAAACAGCCGATTTAGAGCCGCAAATTAACGACAAACGCAACAAGGATTTACTGCTTGCGTATAGTTTGATTCCCTTGAAACGCAATAAAATCAAAGATGCGTTGCACCGTTACGAATTTATAAACGCATTTTTGAAAAAAAGCAAGGAATTTGGCGCACAACGACAAGCAAGCGAGAAAATAGCCTCAAATATTGCTTTGGAAAATTTGGCGAGAAACTTCGGAGTTACGGACGTTTTGCGGTTCAACTGGAAAATGGAAATTGAGAAATTGGATTCCATTCAAAAGTATTTTGTGCCAAAAGTTTTAGATAAAGGCAACAAAAAGGGCGAAACCAGCGTATTTTTAGAAATTTCTGCGGACGGCTCGGCACAGATTATTGCGGAAAAATTGGAAAAATCGGAAAAATCGGCGACAAAAAAAGGCGAAAAATCGGATGATTACGAAAAAACAGCGGTAAAACGCTTAAAATCCGTACCAGCCGCTCTCAAAAAAGAGCCGTACGTGCTAGAATTAACCGAAATAAGAAACTCGTTAAAAGAGCAATTTAGGCGGTCGCGCGGCAGTTTAGAGAAAGCACTAGAGAACGGCGAAAAATTTGAATTTTCCGAGATTATGGAATTGCGAAAGCACCCAATAATTTGCCCAATTATTGAAAAATTAGTATTTAGAAGTGGCGAAATATTGGGATTTTTGGCGGACGGCGGTTTGCGGTCGGCAAACGGCGAATTGCAGCTAATCGGCGAAACGGACGAATTGACAATCGCCCATTCTCACGATTTATACAGCCTTGGACAATGGACAGCGTTTCAACGATACGCATTTGACAACGCTTTAATACAGCCGTTCAAGCAAATTTTCCGAGAATTATATCTCGTGAATGCCGATGAACAGCGAGAAAAAACTGTTTCGCGCCGTTACGCAGGACATCAAATTCAGCCACAAAAAACGGTTGCGTTGCTAAAAGGGCGCGGCTGGACGGTTGACTATGAAAACGGCTTGCAAAAGGTATATTACAAGGAGAACATCATAGCGAATATGTACGCAATGGCGGATTGGTTTTCGCCAGCGGACATCGAGCCGCCGACAATAGAAACGGTGCAGTTTTACGACCGCAAAACCTACAAAAATTTAGATATGCAGCAGATAAATCCGAAAATTTTCTCGGAAATTATGCGTGATTTAGATTTGGTAGTGAGCGTTGCACACGTGGGCGGCGTTGACCCAATGGCAAGCCACAGCACAGTAGAAATGCGGGCTGTCATAGTGGCGGAGAGCGTGCGGTTGCTGAAGTTGGCGAACGTAACGTTCACGGAGCGTTATGCGAAAATCAAGGGCGAATACGGGGAATATTCCGTACATTTGGGCAGTGCACAGGTGCAAATGATGGGGCGCGGTGCGTTAAACATTTTGCCAGTGTATAGCCAGCACAGAGGGCGGCTGTTTTTGCCGTTTTTGGATGAAGACCCGAAGACGGCGGAAATTGTGGCAAAAGTTGTGATGTTGGCGGAGGATTTGAAGATAAAAGATCCTGGGGTGCTTGGGCAGATACGATAGAGTTGGAGTTTTAGCTTGTAAGGGCGGATAATATCCGCCCGTTGTGGCTTATGGGCGGATATTATCCGCCCCTACTTTTTGCCATTTTGCTTGTTTATATATTTTATAAAAATCCCACAATTCCCAAATCCCAAAAAAATTTTTTTGTTTCAAAAAATAATGTTTGACAATTCGAAAACCCTATGCTACAATAGGTTTAATCGAATAATTTAACCAAAAAACAAGCAGAGCAACAAAAACGGTCGCTCACATCGACATAATCTACAACTCGCATAAACAAAGGCTTGTAACGAAATCGCATACAATTTCGCAAAATTTAACAGCACCAAAGTAATTGCCAGCAACAAAACGTAAATTTCACTGAATAATAGCGGGTTTGCGGACTTACATAAGTCTAAAACTCTTGCTTGGAGGATAAAATATGTCGATAGTAAAAAAAATGATTTTATCGTTTAGCATTATAATTGCTGTTATACTAATCGTGCTGCTGTACAGCACTTATTTTACTGCAACTGTGCGTGATGAACAGGCTTATTTGCTGAATCACGTAATGGAACGTAATCGCTTGCTAGTTCAACTGCAAAACGAATTTAGAGGCTTTTGGGGATTGATTTCACTCCATTTTGACGACTGGGGATATATTAACAACATCACGCAAGAAAGCGCCGTAGAACTTCATGCGGAGCTTGATGCTTGGGTTGACAAAATTGTTATCACCGTGAATGATTACGAAACGCTGATTCTTACTGATCCCGTTGCCAACGAAATATTTGGCTTCGATATGATTACACAGGCGATTGACAATGTGCGCGTCATTTTGGACAGCGTGCTATATATGCAGGAATATTACAGGTTTACAACTTTTGACGGCAGCCAGCGTTTTGCCAGCGTGTTGCCCAATCACGCCATGCAAAATATTGATTCTATCGAGAATTTGCGGCAAATAAATTTGGATCTTATTGCAACTGTTTCTTATAATTTGTACAATCAACAGGAAGAATATTTCTTCTTTAATTTGCTTGCCTTGGTGCTGATTATGGGCGTGGCGCTTACGACTGTTTGGCTAATGACAACCTCTTTCAAAAAGCGGATTTCATTATTTGCCACGAAAGCAAAATTATTGCAACAGGGCGATTTCAGCGTTAATATCCGAGATGAAATAGATGACGAGATTGGGCAGTTGAATAATCTCGTGGGCGATATTGTCGATATTTTTAAGGATTTAGTAGTGAAAATTACCAAAGTTTCCGAGAAAGTTAGCAATGGCGATGCCGAAGCAAGGCTTGAAATTGCAGATTTTAAGGGCGATTTTCAAACGGCAGCACTCGCTATAAACGATTTGGCAAAGGACGTTATGGACACTGTGGAGCACAAATCGGAGGAAGATTATTATGAATATTTGCAATTTATGATGGATTCTGTGCCGCTAGTTATCACATTTTGGGACAAAGATTTTAATTTGACAAATTGCAACGAAGAGGTAAAACGGCGATACGGCGTGGACGATACGAAAACGTATTTGGAAGAATTTTTCAGATTTTCGCCCGAATATCAACCCGATGGCTCGTTGTCAAGCGAATTGGGCGTATTTCACATGAAAAACGCTTTGGAATATGGAAATACAACTTTTGACTGGGTTCATCAAGATATAGACGGCAATCTGATTCCATCTCGAATAAGCTGCTACAGAACCGTTATCAGGGGCGAAGTAATGATTTGCTCGTACGCCACAGATATGCGGGATTTTTATCGTGCAGTAGACGAAATAAAGCGTTCAGAGTTGGCAGAAGAAACCTCGGAAGCGAAAACTCGTTTTTTGGCGAGAATGAGCCACGAAATAAGAACGCCAATAAGCGCCGTTTTGGGAATCTCGGAAATTCAATTAAAAAGCACCGATTTGTCGCTTTCTGTCGAAGAGGCTTTTGCCAAAATTTACAGTTCTTCGCAGGTTTTGCTTAGCATTGTCAACGATATTTTAGATTTATCTAAAATTGCGGCAAATAAAATGGTAATTTTGCAAGAAAGTTACGAATCGGCAAGCCTAATCAACGATATGATTCAGCTGAATGTCTTCCGATTGGGTAGCAAAAAAATCAAATTTGAAATTGAAATTGATCCAGATATTCCGCTGAATATGATTGGCGACGAATTGCGAATAAAGCAAGTTTTGAATAATCTGCTCTCGAATGCCTTCAAATACACGCAAAGTGGATTTGTATTTTTGAGTGTAAAATTTGTCTCGGAAAACGCAGAAAACAGTTTCTTAGAATTTGTCGTTGAAGATACAGGTGTTGGAATGAGTGCCGAAAATGTGAAATCTTTATTTGAAGAATTTGTGAGATTTGACGAAAAAGCGAACCAAAATATCGAAGGCGCAGGGCTTGGAATGGCGATTGTTAGCAATTTGTTGACGTTAATGGATGCCACTATCGATGTGCAAAGTGAAGTGGGCAAAGGTACAACTTTCACCGTAAGAATCCCGCAAAAACGGGCAAACGAAAGCAATCTTGGCGTGGAACTTGCCGATAATTTGAAAACTTTCAAGCTATCAAACCGTTTTTCTGCGAAAAATATGAAATTTACGCCAGATCCAATGCCGTACGGCAAAGTGCTTGTTGTGGACGATGTGGAAACAAATTTATTTGTCGCAAAAGGACTTTTGTCGTTCTACGATTTAGAAGTTACCACGGTTTTAAGCGGTTATGATGCTATTGACCGTGTTCGCGAGGGCAAAATCTACGATATTATTTTCTTAGATCACATGATGCCAGGATTGGACGGAATCGAAACGATAAAGGCGATTCACAAAATGGGCTACAACGAGCCAATAGTGGCACTTACAGCGAATGCGTTAATTGGGCAATCGGATATGTTTATACAAAACGGCTTTGACGGATTTATCTCAAAACCGATAGATACATCGCATTTGAACAGCATTCTCAACCGCTTTATTCGGGACAAACAGCCCGCTGAAGTGATTGCGACCGCACGCAAAAACGCCGAAACGATAAGCAACGAACGCAATTCTAAAGAGGGAATGTGGGAATTTTTTACGGGCAACAACAAGCCGCAAGTGAACAACGAATTTTTGAAAGGCTTGAACAAAGAATTTGCACGTACGCAAAAAAACACCTGCGCCAACATTAGTGCCGCTTTGGCGAAAGAGGATTTCTTAAGTTGTCGCCGTTTTGCACACACATTAAAGGGAATTGCGCGCACACTTAAAATGAACGATTTAGCCAATCTTTCGGCAGAATTGGAAGATTTATTTGAGAAAAATCCGAAAGAAGAACTTGAGAAAATCAACGAATTGCTTGCTATTTTAGAGCAAAAATTATCCGATACAATAGAATCTCTAAATTTATCACAAGCAGAACTAGAAGAAGAATCGGAATTCGATTTAGAATTATGGGATGAAACGCAAGACGAAAACGCAGAAAATAACGAAAATGAAACCTCAAATTCTCAAAATTCTAAAAAATCGGAATACGAAATAAAAATGTCAGAATTATTTTGCCAAGATGCCGAAAAAGCAATATCGGTAATGCAGGAATTTCAAGCAAATGGCGATATAAAATTGTTTACTATAACAGTACACGCTATGCGTTCTGCCCTGCATAATATCGGAGAAAGTTCCGAAAAAATAGAATTAGCCGCCAATTTAGAAAACGCTGCCAACAACAACGATACTGCCTACATAACGGCTCATACAATGGAATTTATAGAAATATTGCAACAAATAGTAACAAAACTTCGTCCGCAAGATGTTCAAACTAACGAAACAGCTGAAATAATAGAAACAGTAGAAGATACCGCCTATTTATCGGAAAAGTTAGCCGAAATTAAACAGGCTTGCGAAGATTATGACGATAATCTCGCCTACAATCTTTTGGATGAATTGGATAAAATCTCGTGGAAAGCTGAAACAACCGCTGTTCTTAAAAATATTCGAGATGCTTTGTTTTTGCATAGCGATTTTGAGAGAGCGGCGGAATTGGCGGAAGAGTTGAAAGCGTAACAGAGTAGTTATTGTAAATGTGAGGTTTTAGCAATATAAATATAGCAAATTCAACAAAAATGCGAGCGTTTGGCGATTTGTAGGGGCGGATATTATCCGCCCGTTTTTTCTACATTCGTAAAAATAAATTCCAAACTTTGAAAATTTGGCAAATTAAAACAAAATTAGTCAACCATAAAATTGAAAAATTATACTTGTGCTACTGTGCAACAAAAAAATGTAATATAATTGTAACTTGACAAAACGATTTTCAGCCTGTACAATGGTTATTAAAGATACCAACAGCAATCTACAAATTATTCCAAATTTGACGGTATCTTGTCAAAAGACACGTACAGCAATTACTCCTACTCATTGGGATTAGTTTCCGCTTGCGGGCTAATATATGAAGGTGTCTTGTAAAACGAACTTGTGGAGGTAAAAATGGCAACTTTTTTGGAAAACTTAAAAACCGAGGGAAATTACACGGAAACGGAAAATTCGGCGTTGACGTATGTGTCGTCTGGCAGTTGTTGCTTGGATTTATTCGCCGTAATTGGGGCTTTACGCAATCGTCCCGAACACGAAATTTTGACCCTTTTTGACCGTGCTTGGGCTGAAAATGCCGAAACTACCCTAAAAATGCTGTTTTACGCTAGAGATATTCGTGGCGGATTGGGCGAACGGCGTACTTTTCGCTTGCTAATAAAGCAACTTGCTAAAAATAATCCCGCAAGCCTTGTAAAAAATTTGTGGGCGATTCCCGAATTTGGGCGATTTGACGACTTTTTACCATTGATTAGCACACAAAATAAAAATCCCAACTCCGTTTCGACGGAAGTTTTGGCGTACATAAAAATTCAGTTTGAAAAAGATATGGCAATTTTACAGGCAGAAGAAACCGCCAAAAACACCGAAAATACTGGGTTTGACGACCATAATACAACTTCTCAAACTAGCAAAATATCTCTTTTAGGAAAATGGTTGCCATCGATAAATACAAGCAGTGCCGAAACATCAAAATTGGGTAAAATTGTTGCAAAATCTCTAAATTTATCTGCTGCTGAATATAGAAAAGCGTTGACAAAATTGCGAGCAAAAATTGCAATTATTGAAAACTTTCTCCGTGAAAAAAATTATAGTTTTGACTACTCCAAACAGCCGTCGAAAGCGATGTTTCAGTATCGTGCAGCATTTTTGAGAAATGACGAAAGTCGTTACAAGGCATTTTTGGAATCCGTGGAAAAAGGCGAAACTAAGCTAAATACAGGCACTTTATACCCTTATGAAATTATTCGAAAAATTTTGAACGATTATAATTTTAACTGGACTTTTGATAATTTTGATGCAGTTAAAACTTTGACCGCCGACGAACGCAAAACTCTTGATATTACGTGGCGAAATTTGCCGAATTTCACGAATGGCGAAAACTCGCTAGTTGTAGTTGATGGCTCTGGATCGATGTATGACAATGGCAATCCACGCCCTGCCGATGTTGCCTTATCGCTAGGAATTTACTTTGCCGAGCGAAATACAGGCGTTTTTAAGGACTGTTTTATAACTTTTTCTCAAAATCCGAGAATTGTCGAAATAAAAGGTGCAGATATTTTTGAGAAAGCAAAATTTGCGGCATCTTACAACGAAGTTGCAAATACTAATATTCAAAAAGTTTTCGAGTTAATTTTGAATACGGCAAAAAAGAACAACACGCCACAATCCGAATTGCCCACCACAATTTACATTGTCTCGGATATGGAATTTGACCGCTGTGCAGACGATTCCGCAATCACAAACTTTGAATACGCCAAAAAATTATTTAAGAAAAATGGCTACAAATTGCCAAAATTAGTATTTTGGAACGTGCAAAGTCGCAACAATCAACAGCCCGTAAAAATGCACGAAACAGGCACAATGTTAATTTCTGGGGCAAGCCCGAGAATTTTTGAAATGTTAGAAAACGGTAATTTTTCTCCATTTTCGTTTATGTCAGAAGTTTTGAGTAACGAGAAATACAAGGAAATTGTGCCGTAAAACAAGTAAAATGGAAGAGTAGCTCAATGGTAGAGCAAGTAACCACTTTGAGTTTTGCCAAAAACTCGTACAGCAACCTTATAACTACTGGGTTGTGGGTTCGATTCCCACCTCTTCCTTTATGAATAAATATGTAATTTATAATTTTTGGGTGTAAAAAATGTAAAATATTTTGAATTTTATACCGCACAAATCCAATATTATACGTAAAATTGGAAATTTTGTAGGGGCGGATATTATCCGCCCGTAAGCCATAACTGGCGGATAATACCTGCCCGTCCGACAGGCGGGTCCGCCCCTACAAAATCAAAAATTAGAATTTTAACGGCGTTTCAATCATTCAAATGATTCCTATAAAATGCGTTTCTATAGCGACTTGGCGATATTCCCTCCATTTTTTTGAAAACTTTCATAAAATATTTTTCATCCTTAAAGCCTACTTTATCGGCAATTACCTTGATGGAATCCTTGCAGGAAAGCAATAATTCTTTTGCAAAGTTTATTTTTGTGCGTGTTATGTAATTTGTCAACGATATTCCAACGTATTTTTTGAACGCCCATGACAAATAATTTTGATTGTAACTAAATTCTTTGGCAATTTCGGCGATTGCAATCGTTCTGTGGCGATTTAGGCGAATCCAATCCATAATTTCCGCAATTCTAATGTAGGTGTACGAAACCTGCACATCATCGTAGCCGTCCACAAAATCTACCGAAAGCTCCATTATTAGCGTGCTCAACGCATAATGCGTAAGATAGCCAGAATACGCCTTGCGTTTCGCCGAATCCAACAACTGCTTGAACAGCGAAATTGCACGGGCGGCTTGCGGTAAATTGCCAAATTCTGGCAAAATGTACAAATCGGCTGTATTTTCCTTGATTAAATATAGTTGACGACTGACTTCTTCGTTGTCAAGCAGATTGTAGCCATTTTGCGCCTGAAAATGACACCAAAAATATTCCAAATTGCCAGTTGACGGCTTGCTACCAAAATGCTTAAATCCAGCCAACAGCAAAATGTACTGATTTTTCCCTATTTCAAAGGCGTTGCCGTTCTGTTCTATGTGCAACGTGCCTTTTAACACGATTATCAAAACAAAAGTGTCCAAATTTCTTTTGGGATGCAAAAAATCGGCGGTGCTTATCAACCGTCCGCTGCTTACGTGCCTTATTGGTGCTGTACTTGGTGCTGTAAAATATAACATATGAGTTTTTTCCACCTTTTATATAGTTTTATCGGTTGCAAATGCTAGAACGTCTTTATATACTTATTATACCAAAATAAATCAATGCAAGGAGATTTTTATGTTAAAAAATGCAAAAATTACTGGAAATTTTTGGCAAAATTTTATGGAGCTTATCCGCACACAGGTTGTGCCGTATCAATGGGAGGCTCTGAACGATCGCGTAGAAAACGCTGAACCTAGCTACTGTATGCACAATTTTCATGTGGCAGGTGGAAAAAAACAAGGCAAGCACGGTGGACTGGTGTTTCAAGACAGCGACCTTGCAAAATGGCTTGAAGCGGTTGCTTACGTTTTGGAATGGCATCACGATCCGCTCCTGGAGCAGATTGCCGACACCGCTATTGACGACATCGTGGCAGCCCAGCAACCAGACGGATATTTGAACACCTACTATATTCTCAACGGATTAGAAAAGCGGTTTACAAATCTCAAGGATAACCACGAACTGTACTGTTTGGGGCATTTTCTCGAGGCGGCTGTTGCGTATTATCGCACAACTGGCAAGGATAAGTTGCTGAAGGCACTTGTGAAATATGTTGACTTGGTTGACAGCTTAATCGGTGCTGAAGACGGCAAAATTCACGGCTATCCAGGTCATCAAGAGTTGGAATTGGCGTTAATTAAATTGTACGAAATTACAAAGGATAAAAAGCACTTAAATTTAGCGAAATATTTCGTTGATGAGCGCGGCAAAACTCCGCTATTTTTTGCGGAAGAATCCGAAAAAAACGGCAATCACAACCATTGGCAACACAGCGTTTTTCAATATGGCTACTATCAGGCAAATCAGCCTGTTCGTGAGCAACAAACCGCCGTTGGGCATTCCGTGCGGGCGTTGTATATGTATTCTGGAATGGCGGACGTTGCCCAGCAGACAGCCGACAAATCCTTAATGCAAGCCTGTTTGCGGCTTTGGAAAGATGTAACAACTCGACAAATGTACATTACAGGCGGAGTTGGCTCTTCGGAGTATGGCGAATCGTTTACTTTTGGCTACGATTTGCCCAACGATACAGTTTACGCCGAAACTTGTGCAAGCATTGCGTTGGCGTTTTTTGCACGGCGTATGTTTGAATATGACGGCTACAAATCCGAATATACCGACGTTTTGGAGCAAACGCTCTACAACGGCATTATAAGCGGAATGGCGACGGACGGCAAAAGTTTCTTTTATGTCAATCCTTTAGAAGTAGTTCCGAAAGCTAGCGAAAAAAATCAACTTAAACATCACGTAAAAAGTCGCCGTCAAAAATGGTTCGGCTGTGCTTGTTGTCCACCAAATTTAGCAAGAATTGTGTCATCGTTGGCGAATTACGCCTACACGCAAAACGGAGACACGCTGTACATCAACCTTTTCGCAGAAAGTGAAGTAAAAACCCAGTTAAATAGCGGAAATTTAGCTTTCAACATAACTACCGATTATCCTTGGGACGGCACAATCTCGATAGAAATCTTGGAAAGCACGCCGCAAGCTGTTTTGGCGGTTCGCAAACCTGGTTGGTGCGATAAATTTTCGGTAATTGTAAACGAGAAAACTTGCGAAAATCCTATGCAAAATGGGTATTTGCTGTTTGAAAATCTCGAAAAAGGTGACAAAATTGTAATTACTTTACAAATGTCTGTTTTGCTTATCGAAGCAAATGCAAATGTCCGAGAAAATATCGGCAAAGTTGCTGTAATGCGTGGACCTATAGTTTATTGCTTGGAAGAAACCGATAACGGTGCAGATTTACATCAAATTTTCTTAGAAAAAAACGCCGATTTTTCGCTTTTTTCGCTAAACCACGATAAAAATTTTTTCGGCGGAGCAACTTTATTGGAATCTCCTGCAAAAAAACTTGAGAACGATAACAGTAAATTGTACCAAAAAGCCCAATCTTATAAATTTTCCGATATAAATACAAAGTGGATTCCGTATTACTTATGGGCAAACCGAGAAGAAGGCGAAATGCTCTGTTGGGTGCATTCTCTCTAAAAATAAAAAATAAAAAAATCGAAAGGTGTAATTAAAAAATGAGAAATCTACTAAAAGTAAGAAATTTTGTTATTGCTGCACTTTTTGCAATTATGTTGAGTGCTTGCGATACAGGAACTAGCGGCACTTCTGGCGATTCGGCAGAAACCGTAATCCGCTTTAGTATGTGGGATATTGTAGACGAAACAGCCCCGTTTATACAGGCTTTTCACGCCGCAAACCCCGATATACGAGTTGAAATTGTGGGAATCCCCGAGGATTACTCCACTGTAATAAACACGATGGTTGTCGGCGGCACTGCTCCCGATGTTATTTTGGCTTGGGAAGTGGATATGCCACGCTTTGCCGCCAATGGCAACATTATTTCTTTGGACGATTTTGTCGCCGCAAGCGATTTGGTTGACGTAAATGATTTTATGCCAGCCGTTGCAGGTTTACGAGATATGACTGACGGACTTTACGGTATTCCGTGGGTTTACGCAGGGCATTTCTTATATTTTAACAAAGATATGTTCGATGCGGCTGGCGTTTCTCATCCAACGGCAAATTGGACTTGGGACGACATGGCAACCGCCGCGCAAGCCCTTACAATAAGGGACGGCGCAACCGTTACGCAATGGGGAATCACAGCAATCGACTTTCCTGGAATTTGGTACTCGCTAATCGGACAAGGCGGCGATTTGGTAGTTGACGAAAATCTCAATTTATCTTTGGGAAATGGTTTACGCCGTGCTTTAGAGTTTCAAAATAGGTTGACCAACGAATATCAAGTTGCGCCGCAACCTGGTGCAGGGGCGGCAATGGACTTATTTTCGGCAGGAATGGCGGCAATGACAAGGCAAGGCAACTGGTTTGTGGCAGGTTATTCCGATTTGCCATTTAACTGGGATATTGTGCCACTTCCTGGCGATGCGGCGGTTCACACCTCGTTGCATACAGGATTTTTCACAATTAACAGTGCTAGTCCCAATCAAGCGGCGGCTTGGCGGTTTATCGAGTTTTTAATGAGCCACGAGGGGCAAACTTTGTTAAGCGAATTTACGGCGAATCCGTCCGCAATGATGAGCGTTGCCGCCGAGGGTGCGTTCCGAGTTCAAGGAGAAAACGGGCCCACAAACTGGGCAGCGTTTGATTATTTCAATAATTATGGGCGATTTACGTACGTTTTGCTAAATGCAACCGTAACAAGCAATTTGGTAAGTCAATTTGATGCGGTTTTACTGGGTTTAACAGATATTGACACCGTAATCAACGTAGAAGTGCCGAATGCACAAGCCCAACTCGATCAGCTAAACTAAAAATTAAAAAATGAGAATCTTGGACACTGCTCAAACTTTGCAGAATGTAAAACCCTGTATTCAATATCGCTAAAATGTCAATTTTTTGACTTTGTAGGGGCGGATATTATCCGCCCGCAAGCCACAACTGGCGGATAATATCCGCCCCTACATTGATGTCGCTTGCTGAATACGCCGATGTTTAAGTATGTGCAGTGTCCAAAATTTCAAATTATAGAAATGGGGATTTTTTCATGGTAAACAGGGCAAAAGGTATAAAAGAGAATTTATGGGCGTATGGATTTTTATCGCCGTGGTTTGTGGGATTTTTGGTGTTTACAGGCGGCCCAATAATTGCATCTTTTGTGCTTAGCTTAACACGTTGGAATTTGCTAGGAACTCCCGAGTTTGTGGGATTACAAAACTATGTTTCTATGTTTTCGATTGGCTCTGGTTTTGTTAATTCTTTGCGAGCCACTTTGATTTACACCGTTATAAGCGTTGCAGTTGCAATATTTTCTTCGTTATTTATGGCGGTTTTGCTGAATTTTAATGTAAAATTTTTAGGAATTTTCCGATTTTGTTTTTTTGTACCAGCCGTAATGCCAAGCGTTGCAATGGCTTTTGCGTTCCAGTTAATTTTTCATCAACAAATGGGGATTCTCAATTATGGATTATCTCAAATTGGAATTACAGCCGCTCCAAACTGGCTAAATGACACATTTTGGGTATGGCCATCTTTGGGAATTGTTACAATTTTCACATATTCCACAGGGCAAATGATGTTAATTTTTTCGGCAGCCTTAAAAGAAGTTCCCGAGCAGTTGTACGAGGCTTGCGATATGGAAGGTGCTAACTTTTTTCAGAGATTTATTCATGTTACGATACCTTGCATTTCTCCGATAATTTTATTTAACGTTGTGGTTGGCACGGTAAATTCGTTTAATTCTGCGTTTTCGATAATTTTTCCATTAACGGACGGCGGGCCCGCCAACGAAACAAATGTACTTTCCCTAGAATTGTACAATCAAGCCTTTCGTATGTTCAACATGGGATACGCATCGGCGGTGGCTGTTGTACTGTTTTTGATTGTAGGAGCAGTTGCAATAGTGCAATTTAGAATCTCAAAAAATGTAGTAAATTATGATTAAAGGGGGATTTGACGTGATAAAAAATAAGAAACTTTGGCTTTTAATTTTGCAATATGCGTTGCTAATTTTGGTAGCTTTATTTATGATGTTTCCGATATTTTGGATTTTCAGTAATTCGTTGCGAACACTTACGGGAATCAGCCAATTTCCGCCAAGGCTTTTCCCAGAAGAGCCGCAATTTAGCAATTATATCGAAGTTTTGTACAACAGCAACGCACTGGTTTATTTTCGCAACACAATGACTTTAATTGTAGGAAACACGATAGGCACGCTTTTGTCAAGTTCGATAGTGGCTTATCCGCTGGCTCGCATGAATTTTAGAGGTAAAAATTTCTTCTTTGCTCTAATTTTGTCAACTATGATGGTGCCAACTGTTGCAGTAATTATCCCGCAATTTATCATTTTCCGAGAATTAGGCTGGCTAGATTCCTTGCGACCAATGATTGTGCCTAGCTTTTTTGCATTTCCATATAATGTATTTTTGTTTAGGCAATTTTTTCTAACAATTCCGCGCAGCCTAGACGAAGCCGCCATGATAGACGGTTGCAACCGTTGGCAAATTTTCAGTTTATTAGTTGTACCTCTTGCAAAGCCCATTTTTATCACGATTGGCGTTTTGTCGTCAATTTGGTGGTGGAACGAATTATTCCAGCCGTTGATATTTGTGCAATCTAACAATCTGCGACCGCTAACAACTGGAGCATTGCTAGGCTTTCGAGTGCAAGGTCAACAGCATTTAGTACAATGGAATCTACAAATGGCAATGGCAACGCTTATGATAATTCCGCCAATGTTTTTGTACTTATTTGCACAGCGCTACATAACGCAGGGGATTAAAAGCACGGGGATAAAAGAATAAAAAAATAAAACCGTGGGCGCTGCCCCCGCCTGCCGGCGGGCAGGCACACCCGCAAGGACGCGCGCGCCCTTGACCCGCTAGTTTTTTTAGGTTGAATTGCGAAAAAACAGAGCAGAAGTTTGAAAATCCTGCTCTGTTTTTGTTTGTGAAAATTTTGTAACAAACGGTCGCATATTTTGGGCATTGTCCAATAATGTGATTGACAACATCGTAGGGGCGGATATTATCCGCCCGTTTTTCTATATCTGCAAATTATTTTACATCTACAAATTTTTTCTATATAAATGAAAATTAACATTATTTTGTCATTTGCCGTAAGAACAAATATCCGCCAATTTAATACTACGGGCGGATCCGCCTGCCGGACGGGCAGGTATTATCCGCCCCTACATTTTGAAAAACCTATTTTTAAGCCATCCGAAAATATCAACTTGACAATTTTGCAATTATTCCCGCAACTTCTTCTAAATCGTTGCATATTGCGTAAACTTTCGATTTAATATCGTCGTCGGGCGAAATCATATCGGGAACCATTATGCAGGGCATATGTGCGTTGTGTGCAGCGTTTATTCCCGCTGGCGAATCCTCTAAAACTATGCAATTTTCGGGGATTGCGCCTGTTAATTCTGCCGCTTTCAAAAAAACTTCTGGGTTTGGTTTGCCCAATTTTACCTGATCGCCTGTAATAAAGCCGTCGAAACGGTCAAATAATCCCAATTCAATTAACTTGCGTTCCATGCTTTCACGTTCGGTTGATGTTGCCACGCATTTCGGAATCTTCAAATTATCTAAGCAATCCAACAGCGGCAAAAGCCCTTTTTTCATGCTTAATCCGCCGTGCTGCTCGAGATAAATTTCCATTTGCTCGGCACGAATTTTTCTTGCGACATCAAAATCAAAGGCGGCTCCATATTTTTCGGAAAGCAGAATTTTTGCAGCGTTTATTCCTCTGCCGATAAGCGAAACGTAAAGTTCTTCGTCCAATTCAAACCCGAAATGTTCCAATCCTGCACGCCAACCCTCTTTTGAGGCTGGCTCTGTGTCAATCATTAAACCGTCCATATCAAAAATAATTAAATCAACTTTCATAATGTCCTCCTAGTTTGTAAAATAATGACAACATTGTATCATTATTTTGCGAAATTTGCAAATGTTTTATTTACGCCCAAAATCCCAATAAATGCAGTAAAATAGCGGTAGAAACCGTGGTTGCTCCTACCAAAGCCTCAAAGGGCATAACTTTTAGCCGCTCTTGGATTGTGCATTTCATTCCTTGTTGCGTTGCCAAAAAGATGTTGCCATGCGGAACAACGTCCAAAAAGCCGCCGCCAGCGTGCAACATAACCGCCGCCGCTATTGACGCAATTCCTGCTTGCATAATGGGAACAGCAAACGCTTCGCTTGCAATAATAACGCCCGCCGCGTGCGAGCCTGTCGCACTGGAAAATATCGTGCTAGAAATTGGTGCAATCAGAAAATATGGCAATCCCAAGGTTGACATTGTGTTTTGAATTATTTCGGGAAAAACCGAGAGCATTATCAAACCGCCGATTGTACCCGCTCCGAACAGCATAAGCACAACTGGAGCCATTCGCAAAGCCCCTTTTGTTGCGATGTCCAACAGGTTTTTGGATTTTCCCATTGCCAAAACGCCGACGGTTGCACCCAACGGCAAAACGTACAGGGGATCCATCGGCAAATTTGCGGTACTTATTGCGTAAATTCCCGCAATGTCGCCGATAGGATTAAGCATAAGCAAGCCGATTGTAACCACAGGGGCAACGATTGCCTTGCTAAATGGCGGATTTTCGCCATTGTTAGCGTTTTCCAAATCCGTATCTTTTACCATGTAATGCTTTTTTTTGAAAATATTGCCCAAAATAATTGTCATTGCCAAAGCGGCAACGCCAGGAATAAAGCCGTTTAACATGACTTCACTTAACGAAAGATTAAACGATTCTGCGGCGGCAAGTGCATTTGGATTGGGAGACATTATGTTTCCAGCTTTTGCACCGCCGCTGATTGCCAAAATAGCGGAAAATTTGCTAACATTAGCTTTATAAGCGACCGCCAACGCAACGGGCGAAACAACCAACATCGCAACAGGAATAAACACGCCAACGCCAGTTACAACCATCGCAGAAAGAGCAATCGCCAAAACCGCCCGTTTTTCGCCCAATCCTTTGACAATGCCGCGCGCAATCGATTCTGCTGCGCCAGTTTCTATCAACGCTCCCGCAAGAACTCCGCCAGCAATTATGCGAATGTTTATTCCGACAACTTGCCGTCCGCCAACCACAAAAATATCCAAAATTTGCGTTAAATTAACGCCGCCAACTAACGCACCCACAAAAACGCCCAAAAACATCGCCAACGCAGGATTCAACTTTCTAATTATCAAAAAAATTGAAATCACTAACGCCACTAAAACGCCCAACAAAGTTACGGGCATAATTTCCGATACATCTACTCCTAACAGCAATAAATTTCCTCCTCAATTTTGTGTTTCTTCAATAAATTTGTTAAACCGCAAGACCATTGTTGTACCAACGTTTAACTCGCTTGTTGCGGTTATTCTTCCGCCGTGAGCCTCCATAATTTCTTTTGCTATGGCAAGCCCCAAACCTGTGCCGCCCATTGCACGAGAACGGGCTTTGTCAACTCGATAAAACCGTTCAAAGATACGCAACAGATGCTCTTTTTCGATGCCCATTCCCTGGTCTTTTATGAAAATTCGGTAATATCGGCTGGTTTCTTCCAATTTTATTATTATTTTTGTGTTGGTTGGGCTGTATTTTATGGAATTGGACAAAATATTTATGATAACTTGATTTATTCGGCTTGGAGCGGCTTCGATGAAAAAAGGCGTGTTCACTTCGTCAACTATAATTTGCTGTTGCTTATCTTGTGCCGCCACCGAACAGTGATTTATTGCCATTTTCACGATGCCAATGAGGTCGATTAGTTCTAGCTGAATTTCGGTTTGGTGGTTGTCCAAAAGAGATAATTCAAGCAAATCGGAAACTAGCAGCGACATTCGTTTTGCTTCGGTATCGATAACCCGCAAAAATTTATCGGCGATTTCTGGCTCTTCCAAAGCACCGTCTAGCAAAGTTTCGGTGTAACTGCTGATTGATGCAAGCGGCGTACGCAACTCGTGAGAAACATTTGCAACAAATTCTCGGCGCATATTGTCCAACTTTGCGTGTTTTGTGATGTCTTGTAGCACAATAACAAAGCCGTCCACGGTGTTTTTGCCGTTGCTGTAGGGCGAACAAAACGCAGTAATATATTTATCACTGGAAGAAATTGTTGATTCCATTAGCTGATTAGAGGACAACAACAGCACTTCGTCAGGGTTAAATCCTAAATGCGGCAAAATTTCGGATAATGTCAACTTCTCAAAATCGTCAATTTGCAATAAATCGCTGGCTGCTTCGTTGTTGTGAGTTATGTTGCCTTGATAATCGTACGCCAAAACGCCGTCCGTCATGTTGTGCAAAACCGCCTCATGCTTATTTTTTTCCAAAGCTAACTCGGATACACGCAGATTTAGTTCTTTTGCCATGTGATTGAAACTTTCTGTAAGTTGACCAATTTCGTCTTTGCTATGTACTTTCATTTCATTGTCAAGTTGTCCTAAAGCTAGCAATTTGGCTTGTTTGGTAAGTGCAACTATCGGGTTGCTTAAAGTATTTGCGAACAAAAACCACAAAATTACAGTTATAAGCAATGCCAAAATCAGCATAACCATAAGCGACATAGTAAGTTGAGAAAGGCTATCGTTCATGGGTTCGGCACTCATGCGGGCGTAAATTATGTAATTTGTGCCTTCGCGGTTGACAGGCATTGCAAAAGCAATCCATTCTTGTTCAATTCCGCTAAAATCGGGACTTCTGCTACCGATAGAAAAGCCCAATTCGCCCGACAAGGCAGAAATTAGAGCGTGGTCATTAAAATTCAAATCGGTTGCTCCCCAAACTTCCCAAGGAGCAATAGGAATGCCAATATCGCTTAACACAACGGTTTCAATATCTTGTGCGGCGGAGGAAATTCCGCTTAAAAAAGAGAACTCGGTGAGCCATTCGCCAGGTTCAAAACTTTGAACAATTTGCTCATTGACAAACACGGCACGGTGCATAAGCAACACACGAGCGTTTTCAATTTCGGTATTTCGGACATTTATAAGCATAAAAGTGCCGCTAAAGCTCATCACAATGAGAATAACTGTCGCACAAATAAAAACCATTTTAAGTCGTATGCTAAACATTTTAACCTCGTGGGAAATAAACTCGCCTAAAATCGGAGGGTAAGGGATTCGAACCCTTGCGAGATTTCTCTCAAACGGTTTTCAAGACCGCCCCGTTATGACCGCTTCGGTAACCCTCCAAATATTGGGGAAAATCAACAAAATGAATTATACAGGGTATTTCGAAAAAAGTCAAGCAAATTTGAAAAAAATTTTGGATTTTTTTGTAGAAGTGTCAAACATAGGTTACAAAAAAATTTTAGTGATATAAAATGGCGAAAGCTAAAACATAATAGCTAAAAATTTTGCCTGTCTGCCGA
>WRKG01000268.1 GCA_009778185.1 Bacillota bacterium | reverse complement strand
TTGGCTGTGTCCTTGGACAAGGACAGCGCCGCCGCTGCCGCTTTGTTGGACGTTTGTAATGCGTCCGCCAGGCATTAGGCGGAAAGTGGCTGGTTGTGCGGCTTGGTTGCCGACCGCTGCGGGGATTCCTTGCGTGTTGACAACAACGCCGCCGCCGTTGCCAGTGTAGCCAGCCGCACGCGTGAGAGATAGCGTGTTTGTGCCGTTTCCTGCGATTTGTAGGTGGGTTGTGCCGCTAAATCCAAAATGGCGAAAGTTGCCATTTACTGTAATTTGGCGGTTTCCGCCCATTGGCACAAGGCGAATGTGTCTAGCACTGGTGTGTGCATTTACAGTAATACCAGCGGTTGACACAACGCCTGCAGGAGGGTTCGAGTTTGCAGCAGCGGTTGTCAAATGAATATCGGCGGCAATGCCGATAACCCAAGGGTTTGCGGCGGATGCACCAGCGGCAGTTCCTGTTGGGCTACCGATTGCCTGTATTGCGGCGTTTAGTTCAACGAGATTATTGACAACTCTGTTGTTTATAGCAGGGTTGTTGCTAGTGCTGTTTGCCGTGCCAGTAACTACAAGGGCTGTACCGCCCTCGTCAATGTTAAACGCAGGAACAGGGTTGTTGATAGCGACAATGACATCTGCACCGAAAGCGAAAGTATCCAGTGCGATAGATGTTGCGAAAACCATGAACGCCATTATGAATGCTATGAAGCGTTTTGAGTGGCGGAATTTGGCGAGTTTTGTTAGGTTGGAGAGGTTTGGTGGTCGCAAAATTTGGGGTTTATCCCCTTTGGTTGGTGTTTTTTTTGGATTGTTTGACGTTGGTTTTGGTGGATTGGTAGTTTTGCCCCGTTTTGGGGTGTACGTGTTTTTTTTGAGCATTTTGTTGCTCCTTTCTTGTTGCTTTATTTTTGGAATATTTCAATAAAGAGAACAAGACGGAATTAAGATGCGTGAAATTTATAAATGGTATGCAAAAAAGGGAGTAAAGTATAATCTGCGAATTTATAAAAGTTTAGTTTGAATAAATATATCGAAATAGGGAATTAAGTGCAATTTTGCGTTGAAATCAAGTGCTTTTTTACCGTTGATAAACATTATAATAAACTTTGAATTAAAATGCAACAAAAGTGTAATATTTTTTTGAAAATTTTTATTTTCCAAAAAAGCCTAAAATATCAACGTTTGGATTTATGCTCGAACAATTTAAGAATAGGCTGTTGTAGAAAAACGGGCGGATAATATCCGCCCCTACAAATCGCCAAACGTAGGGGCGGATATTATCCGCCCGCATTTTTTGTTAATCTGATTTAGCACAAAAAATAATTTTTTATTGCCCCTACATTTTGACAATAAAAAATTTTGGAAATAAAAATCTTTTGGAAATAAAAAAACCTGGAAAATATCCAGGTTTTTGTTTATTATTTATATCCGTTAAATACAAAGCCTTTGCTACAATCAACTGTAACGGCTGTACCTTCGCGAATTAGGTCTGTTACTTTTTCGTTGCAAACAAGTAGAGGAATATCCAAAGCGTGTGCGACGGTTTCTGCGTGGCTTACGTCAACTTGCTCCCATGAGCCAACTACTAATGCACCAGCCTTTTTAATGTACGGCATCATCTCGTCAGAGGTTGTTGTAGCTACAAGAATATCTCCTCTATCAAAGAAGTGCGTTGTTTCGGATGTTACTTTTACTACTCTGGCTACGCCTTGTACTATTGCATCTGTGCTATGAGATTTTCCTTTTGCTAGGACATTTCCAACGGTACGTACTTTTATTGTGTTGGTTGTCGCAACTTGTCCAATAGGAACGCCAGCCAAAGCAACAACCGAGTCGCCATTTTTGGCAAGTTCCGATTTTAATGCTAGTTCTTCAACTATATCAAAAACTTCGTCATTACCAACAATATTGTCGGCTAACATAGATTTACAGCCCCAAGTTAAATTTAACTGTCTGTAAACTACAGCAGATGTGGTTATTGCCAAAATTGGTGCTTGCGGCCGCGAACGTGCCACCATGTTAGCGGCAAATCCCGAATCGGTTACCGTAACTATGCAAGCTGCTCCAAGATCTTTTGCAATGGCACAAGCTGCATAACTTATAGCGTTGGTTATGTTGTTTTTACGGCTTTCTTCTTCTAATATGTTAAAATGCTCACGAGAACTTTCCGCTTGTTTGGCAATGCGCGCCATCATAGCAATACTTTCGATAGGATATTGACCATTAGCCGTTTCGCCAGATAACATAATTACGTCCGTGCCTTCAAAAATGGCGTTTGCAACGTCGTTGGCTTCGGCTCTGGTTGGCCGCGGATTTTTCGTCATCGATTCCAACATTTGAGTTGCGGTTACAACCATTTTTCCCATAAGATTTGCCCGTTTTATCAAGGTTTTTTGTACCAACGGCACTTCTTCAGGAGGAATTTCAACGCCCAAATCGCCACGTGCAACCATAATTCCGTCAGCAACTTCTAAAATACTGTCAACGTTATTAACGCCGTCGCGCGATTCTATTTTGGCAATAACGCGCATATGACTTCCGCCGTTTTCGGATAAAATTTCTTTTATTTTGAGAACATCGTTTGCCGAGCGGATAAACGAGGCGGCTACATAGTCAAATCCCATTTTAATGCCAAATTTTAAGTCGATAATATCTTGTTCGGTTAAGGCTGGCAAATTTACATAAACATCGGGAATATTTACGCCCTTGCGAGATCCCAAACTTCCCTCGTTGACTACAACGCAAATAACTTCGGTATCGGTCAAACGTTGGACACTTAATGCAATAAGCCCGTCATCTAGCAAAATGCGGCTACCAACGGCAACATCTTTGGGTAAATCTTTGTAAGTTACCGAAACTCGTTCTTCATCGCCCTCAACATCCTCGGTAGTAAGAGTAAAATGGCTGCCTTGTTTCAAAAAAACTTTGCCGTCCTTAAAAGTTTTTACTCTAATTTCGGGACCTTTTGTGTCCAAAATCAATGGAACAGGCACACCGACCGCTTTACGGGCTTCTTTTAACTTGTTAATAAACTCTGCATGGCTTTCGTGCGTACCGTGCGAAAAGTTCAGCCGAGCGGCATCTAATCCCGCTTTAATCATGGTTTTCATAGTTTCCACGTCGCTACTTGCTGGCCCCAATGTGGCAATAATCTTTGTTTTACGCATACTGTTGCTCCTCTTCATTTTTTAGTATAATAACGTAAACTGCATTTTATTAACTATATCATAGTTTACAAAATTTTGCAATTTTAATGTGTAAAAAAAGTACACCCAAATATTTGACTTTGGTCAACTATAATGGTATAATGATTTTGTACAGGTTTGATTGTTTTTATTGCCCAAAATAGTTGCCCTGTGTTCCAAAAATTAGCAAATGCAAAAATGTTAAAAGAAAGTTTGAAAAAGTATGATAAATATAGCAATTTTAGGATACGGCGCAGTTGGCTCGGGGCTTGCCGAACTAATAAAAGCCAAAGGCAAAACTTGGCAACTGCAAATTGCCGTAAAATACGTTGTAGATATTCGTGATGTTTCTAGCCAGTTAGAAAATACCGCCACTTACACAACTAATTTTGATACAATATTAGCCGACGACGATGTAACCATTGTGGTGGAAGCAATCGGTGGCACAGAATCCGCGTATAATCTAGTTAAACAAGCCCTATTAAAGGGAAAACACGTTTGCACCTCCAACAAAGAACTAGTTACAACCTACGGTGCAGAGCTGCTACAAATAGCAAGTAACACCCAAGCAAAATTTATGTTTGAGGCAAGCGTTGGCGGCGGAACGCCAGTAATACAGCCAATGTACCGCACTTTGCAAATTGACCAAATAATCGAAGTTGCGGGCATATTAAACGGCACTACAAATTATATTTTAAGTACAATGTCCACCACCACGAAAACGTACGAAACCATTTTGCAAGATGTGCAACAACGAAATTATGCCGAAAAAAATCCTTGGGAAGATGTTGGCGGTTTTGATGCCGCTCGCAAATTAGCAATTTTACTATCTTTAGCAACGGGCAATCAGCTAAATTTTCGGGATATTCACACCGAAGGCATAAATAACATTACGCGCGACGATTTCAGTTTTGCTCACGAGTTTGGCTTTACCATAAAACCTCTCGTTTGGGGCTACATTAACCAAAATGGAATTTACGCAATATCTGCGCCAATATTAGTGCATCGTAAGCATCCATTAGCCAACGTTTGCAACGCTTTTAATGCGGCTATGATAAAAACCGCCAGCACAGGAAATTTAATGTTTTATGGCGAAGGTGCAGGCAAAACGCCAACCGCGACCGCAATTATGGCAGATATTTTTCGTATATGTAGTGCAACAACGCACGGATTAACTTGGTCAACAAACACAGCCAAAATACAGCCTTTTGACGATTTTTCCTGCTGTAAATTGGTGCAAGTAGCGGGCAAAAACCGTGCGTTCATCACAGCCCACGAAACCGAACACGCTACAGCCGAAACATTAAAAAATGTCCCAGTAGCAAAAATGTTTAGAATTTATGATTATGACTAGAAATTTGAATAGGGTGATAAATTGTTAATTGTACAAAAATACGGCGGAACATCTGTAGCCAATACAGAGTGCATTATGCGAGTTGCCAAGCGGATAACTGCCGCTTTTGACGCAGGAAACAAGTTAGTTGTAGTAGTTTCTGCGCAAGGCGACACAACCGACATTTTAACCAACAAAGCCAACAAAATAAATCCCAATGCAAGCAAACGCGAACTTGATATGTTGCTAACCACTGGCGAACAACAATCGGTTGCACTAATGGCAATGGCTATTCATAGCTTGGGTTATCCTGCTACATCGCTGACCGCCGCACAAGTTGGCATTCACGCTACCAGCACTTACGGAAACGCCAGAATTAAAAATATCGAAACCAGTAGAATGTTATCAGAAATTGAACGTAATAATATCGTGCTTGTTGCAGGCTTTCAAGGCGTAAATCGATACGGCGATGTAACCACTTTAGGAAGAGGTGCATCCGATACAACCGCTGTTGCTATTGCCGCCGTGCTTGGCGCAGATTTATGCGAAATTTATACCGATGTTGAGGGCGTTTACACTGCCGATCCACGTTTGGTCAAAAATTCTGTTAAAATTAACCAAATAAGTTATGAGGAAATGTTAGAACTATCCTCGCTTGGCGTGCAAGTGCTACATAACCGCGCTGTAGAAATGGCAAAACGCTATCGCATTAAATTAGTCGTTCGCTCTAGCATGACCAACGCCGAGGGTACTCTAATTAAAGGAGATGTCCCCGAAATGGAAAAATTATACGTAAGCGGTATTGCTGTTGACGACAAAATCGCCAGAATATCACTAATCGGATTGAACGATAAACCAGGTATTGCCTACCAAATATTTTCTTTTTTGGCAAAGGCGAAAATCTCGGTTGATATTATTTTACAATCCATCGGTCGCAACGATACAAAAGATATTAGTTTTACGGTTCACAAAGACGATTTAACTGAAGCTGTCGCCGTTCTTACTTCCCAAAAAGATAGCATCGGTTTTGACGAAATTAGCTACGATGACCAAAGTGCTAAACTGTCAATCGTCGGCGCTGGAATGGTTACTAACTTTGGCGTTGCCTCCATGATGTTCGAAGCCCTTTACGATTGCGGCGTTAATGTCAACATGATTTCTACCTCGGAAGTGAAAATTTCTGTACTAATCAACAAAAATCACGTTGAAAAAGCAATGACCGCCGTCCACGACAAATTTGTCAATAATCAAATCGACTTCTACAAAGGCGGTCGTGGGTTGTAAATATAAAGACCGTGGGCGCTGCCCACACCCGCAAGGACGCGCGCGCCCTTGACCCGCACATTTTTATTTTTTAAGGAGGTGATTATTATAAAGGATATTAAAAAATTGGCGATTGTTGGAGCTACTGGACTTGTTGGAACAACAATGTTGCAGGTTTTGCAACAGCGAAAATTGCCTGTTGACAATTTGTTGCTTTTTGCCACCGAACGCTCGGCTGGCAAGTTGCTAAAATATAACAATACAGAAATTGCAGTGCAAGCACTAAATGCAAATTCATTTGATGACGGAATAAACATTGCCCTGTTTTCCGCAGGAGCAGCCACTTCAAAAGAATTTGCGCCCATTGCAGCCAAAAAAGGTTGCGTTGTGGTTGACAACAGTTCGGCTTGGCGAATGGATACAACCGTTCCGCTGGTCGTGCCAGAGGTTAATCCCAACGATGTGCAGAATCATAGCGGAATAATTGCTAATCCTAATTGCTCGACAATTCAAGCTGTGGTAGTATTAAATCCACTACATAAGGTGTATAATATAAAAAGAGTGGTTTACACAACTTTCCAAGCGGTATCGGGCGCAGGAAACGGCGGGCTTAACGATTTGCAACAAACTTCACAAAAAAATCCGCCACAGCATTTTCCGCACGCTATTGCTAACAACTGTATCCCGCAAATCGATTCGTTTGACGAAAGCGGCTACACTTTCGAAGAGTTGAAAATGATAAACGAAACAAGAAAAATTTTGCACGAACCGCAACTAAAAATAACTGCCACAACTGTAAGAGTTCCCATAACGTTTGGACACAGCGTTTCTGTCAACCTTACTTTTGAAAACCCGTTTGAAGTTGCCGAGGTTCGCTCAATTTTGCAAGATGCTCCAGGCGTTATTGTGCAAGACGATCCCGCTAACAACATTTATCCCATGCCGATAACCGCAGCTGGCACAGATTCCGTATATGTAGGACGTATTCGCCGCGATTTTAGCGAAGAAAATAGTCTAAATTTATGGATAGTTGCCGATAATATCAGAAAAGGCGCTGCAACTAACGCAGTACAAATTGCCGAACTTATACAAAACTAAATAGAAAGTTGGTTATTTTTATGACAACAAGAGAATATATTTTGAACGCTTTAAGCGAAAGCGGCGAAACGCCCGTTTCGGGTGCTAGTATGGCGAGAAACCTTAATTTAAGCCGTAACGCAATTTGGAAAACTATTGACCTTCTAAAAGAAGAGGGCTATGACATTAGAACAATAGGCAAAACTGGCTATATAATCCACTCGAAAGCCAATGTCTTCGACAAAGACGAAATTACAAAACTTTTGCAAACCGAAGAGTGCGAGGTTCGTGTGCGCCGCTCGTCAATATCCACCAACAAAACCGCTAAAAATCTAGCTTTGCAAGGTAAAGCTGGACACGGTACAGTTGTAGTATCTAATATGCAAGGTCGCGGTCGTGGTCGCTATGGAAAAGAGTTTGTTTCGCCGCCAAAACACGGCGTTTATTTAAGCGTAATTTTAGATCCCGCAAAACTGCCATTTAGCACGCCAACCATGATTACACCTTACGCCGCCGTTGCAGTCGCCGAGGCAATAGAGGAAACTTGCAAAAAAAGTCCTCTCATAAAATGGGTAAACGATTTATTTTTAGACGGCAAAAAAATATGTGGCATTTTAGCCGAAACAGCGTTTAATCCCAAAGTTAGCGATAAAAACTGGATAATTTTAGGCATCGGCATAAATGTTACACCGTCCGTTGAACACGAAAAATATTCCAATATAATAGGAACTATTTTTGACTGCGAAATAAAAGATTTACCCGTTACAAGAAACGAAATTGCCGCCGCTATTGTCAACCGCATTATGAAAATCCAGTACACGCAAGAGCAAACCATTGCAGAATACCGCAAACGTTTATTTATCATAGGCAAAACCGTAAAAATTAACGGCGAAGCAAGTTTCAACAGAAGAAGAAAACAAGCAATCGAAGCCGTTTCCTATTACGCCGTTGTAAAAGATGTTACCGAAACAGGCGAATTGCTAGTGCAAAACGAAGCTGGCGAAACCATTACAGTATCTGCTGGCGAAGTTAGCCTGGAAATATAATATTTTGATATTTTTCGTAGGGGCGGATTATATGATATAATGTCTCCATTATGTTTTCCGTAGGGGCGGATATTATCCGCCAGTTTAGCCTTACGGGCGGATAATATCCGCCCCTACGTTTTTAATGAATGCCAAAATAGCGTCCGAGATTTTGAGGTGAAATTATGCAAGCGATAACTGAAAACTATATGTTTATTAGTTTTGTGGGAAGTTTGACTACTTTGGTGGTTTGTATGGTGGCTGGATATATAGGAAGAAAAGTCGGCGTTTTGTCAGATACAATTAACGCAGGAATGTCAACGTTGCTTGTGAAAATTACTTTGCCTTGCATGGTTTTTGTGTCCATGATGCGACCATTTTCGGCTACTTTGTTATTAGAAAGCCTTGCAACTTTGGTTATATCGGCTATAGTTTATTTGTCTGGGTACGTTTTTGGGTTGCTGCTTGCACGGCTAATGGGCGCAGCCGAGGACGAAAAGCGAGTTTGGCAATTTGCTCTAGTTTTTGCAAATGTCGGCTACATGGGATTTCCGATAATTCAGGCAATTTACGGCGCGGAAGGACTTATTTACACCACAATGGCGAATGTCGCCTTTAATATGCTTGCTTTCAGCTTGGGAATTTACCTGTTCAAACGTAACGCTAGTGCCGATATTAAAACAAACTTGCGAACTATTTTGCTTAATCCCGCTTTGGTTGCTACTTATTTGGGGTTTATCTTTTTTATAACTGGCATTAGATTGCCAGAAAATGTACAAGATGGCGTTTCGTTAATCGGTGGCATGACTGTTCCGCTTTCTATGTTGCTTGTTGGGGCAATTTTGGCAAAAAGCAAACCCGCCGATTTAGTCAGCGATCCGCGCGTTTTGCCCGTTATATTTTTGCGGTTGCTTGGAATTCCACTTGTTACTTTTTTTATACTTCGGCTGTTTATCCCAAATCCAATTATGTTAGAGGTAATTGTTATTTTGGCGGCAATGCCCGTGGCGGCTTTAACGGTAATTTTTGCCGAACAATACAAGGGAAATACCGCAGTAGCATCAAAATTGGTGGCGTTATCGAGCATTTTGTGCTTGCTAACTATTCCTATTATTTCGCTATTATTGCAAAATTAACCCAAAAAAAGAGGTTGATATTTCAATCTCTTTTTTGCTGAAAAAATTTTTTCAAAAAAATTTGACATTCGTGTTAGTCTATGCTAACATGAATTTATAGCAACAAAAAAATAATTTTTAAGCAACCAAATTTTTTTGAGATTGATGTTAGTCTATGCTAACACAAATTTACTAGTAGAAGGAGAAATTTTATGCAAACCTTAAACAAAATAAAAATAGGAGACACAGTTCACGTAAAAAAAGTAAACGGCGAGGGTGCAGTAAAACGCCGCATTATGGATATGGGCATAACAAAGGGCGTTAAAATCTACCTAAAACGAGTTGCACCATTAGGCGACCCAATAGAAATTACCGTGCGTAGTTACGAGCTTTCGTTACGCAAAAAAGATGCCGAAATTATTGAAGTTGAACCAATTTTAAGTTAGAAGTTGTATTCAAAAGATAACAAAACCAACGTATGGGCGAACTCGCCTGTTGGACGGGCGGGTATTATTCGCCCGAAAGCCTACAACGGGCGGACCCGCCTGCTGGACGGGCAGGTAATATCCGCCCCTACGGCAAGCAAATTAAACTTTTGCAGAGATTTTAATCTCTGCATTTTACAGCAAACCATGTTAGTCAAAACTAACACCACTCAAAAACCCTCGCAAATCACTAAAAAATAACCATAAAAAAATAGCGGGTCTGGGTACGCGTACCCAGCGGGTGTGGGCAGCGCCCACGGTTTTAATGTTTAGAACAGGAGATGATTGAATGTTGATAAAAATTGCACTTGTTGGCAATCCTAATAGTGGGAAAACTACTTTATTTAATGGGCTGACGGGATCTAATCAGTATGTGGGAAATTGGCCAGGAGTTACCGTTGAAAAAAAAGAGGGTCAACTTAAAGGCAATAAAAATGTTGTAGTAGTGGATTTACCTGGTATTTATTCACTTTCGCCGTACACTTTGGAAGAAGTTGTTTCACGGGATTATTTGGTTGACGAAAAACCGAATGTTATCCTAAATATAATTGATGGCACAAACCTTGAAAGAAATTTGTTTCTTACAACGCAACTTATCGAAATTGGGATTCCTGTTGTGGCGGCAGTCAATATGTTGGATATTTCCGATAAACGTGGCGATATTTTGAATTTAGAAAAACTTTCGCAAGCATTGCGGTGTAAAGTTGTTTCAATATCGGCGCTGAAACACATCGGAATAGAAAAAGCCGCAAATTTGGCAATAAAAGCCGCTGAATCCCCAAAAAAGTTGACTGCACCATTATTTTTAGGCAAAATTGAACCAATAATATCAAATATAGAGCAAATTCTTAATTTAGATGATTTTGAAAACAAACGATTTTTTGCGGTAAAATTATTTGAAAAAGACAGCATTATCACGGAAAAATTACAGGAAAAGTTAAATCCTCAACAATTAGCCCAAATATCACAAATTATTACCGATTGCGAGTTGAAATTAGACGACGACAGCGAAAGCATCTTAACTGCTGAACGCTACAATTTTATTGAGTCCGTTGTACGAGAAAGTTTGCAGGTTAACAAGGTTGACAAATTATCAGATAAAATTGACAAAGTTGTAACCAATCGCTGGCTTGCGTTGCCGATTTTTGTCGCAATTATGTTTATCGTTTACGCAACCTCTGTAACTGGCGTGGGTTTGCTTGCCACCGAATGGATGGAAGACGGCGTTTTTGGCGAAGGTTGGTCGCTGTTCGGCTTGTTTATTCCTGGGATTCCTGTTGTTATCGAAAATATTTTAGTTTCGGTTGACACTGCCGAATGGTTGCAAAGCCTTATTTTAGACGGAATTATTGCAGGAGTTGGCGCGGTGCTTGCGTTTGTTCCTCAAATATTTATATTATTTATATTTTTGGCTTTCTTGGAAAGTTGCGGTTATATGGCACGCATCGCATTTATTTTAGATAGAATTTTTCGCAAATTTGGGCTTTCGGGAAAATCTTTTATACCTATTTTAATTGGAACTGGCTGCGGTGTTCCTGGAATAATGGCATCTAGGACGATAGAAAGCGATAAAGATAGAAAAATGACAATTATTACTACAACATTTATCCCATGCTCCGCAAAACTGCCGATTATTGCACTTATCTCTGGCGCGCTTTTTGGCGGTGCTTGGTGGGTTGCTCCGAGTGCTTATTTTTTGGGAATAGCCGCAATTATCTGCTCGGGGATAATTCTCAAAAAAACGAAACTTTTTTCGGAAAATATTACGCCGTTCATAATGGAATTGCCCGAATATCATTTGCCCACTGTTGAAAGCATTCTGCGGAGTATGTGGGAGCGCGGTTGGTCGTTCATAAAAAAGGCAGGAACAATAATTTTGCTTGCCTCGATAATAATTTGGTTGACATCAAGTTTTGGCTGGCAAAACGGCAATTTTGGGATGGTTTATCCCGAATACAGCCTACTTTCGTACACTGGACGAGCCATTGCCTGGGTGTTTATTCCTCTTGGTTGGGGAAATTGGCAAGCCGCCGTTTCCACAATTACAGGGCTTATCGCAAAAGAGAATCTCGTTGGCACATTTGGGATATTATTCGGCTTTGCAGAAGTCGCAGAAGACGGCACAGAAATTTGGGCAATGTTGGCAACCCATTTTACAACGTTGTCCGCCTACTCATTTTTGATTTTCAACCTGCTTTGTGCGCCCTGTTTTGCCGCAGTTGGAGCAATTCGCCGCGAAATGAATAATGCACGGTGGCTGTTTTTTGCAATCGGCTATCAAACGCTATTTGCCTACATAGTTGCGTTGTGCGTGTATCAAATTGGCTCGATGTTCGGCGGATATTTTGGCGTAACTTCTGTGGTTGCCATTATTTTGACTGGGATATTTTTGGTACTGCTGTTCAAAAAATCCAACGTAAAGGAGGTAATTTAATGGGGACATTGATAGTTGGCTTAATTGTGGCAATTATAATATTTTTGGCGGCTCGTGAAGTTTACAAAAACCGCAAAAAAGGCAGTTGCTGCAGCGGTAGCAACCACGATTGCAATAAGTGTAAATTTGCAAAATAATCGAAATTGATGTATAATAAAATCGTGAATGAATGGGAAATTGGAAAATTCGAATATTCAAAACAATGAGGTAAAAAATGCAAAACGTACTAATAACAGGCTCTTCGCGGGGAATCGGCTTTGCAATCGCCAAAGAATTTTGCGAAAACAATTACAACGTAATTTTGAACGCTTGCCACGATAAATTTCAGCTAGAAAAATCAGCAAAAGAGCTAAATGTTCCAGGGTTTTTGGCGGATATATCCGATTACAGCCAAACGGCGGAACTTTTCGCAAAAATTCAGCAAAGTATAGGAAACATCGATATTTTAGTAAATAACGCAGGAATCTCCCATTTTGGGCTGTTTACCGATACAAATCCCAACGATTGGCAAAATATTATCCAAAATAACGTTAATTCTGTGCTTAACGCAACGCATTTGGCTGTTCCCAAAATGGTAACTGCAAAAAAAGGGGTTATCATAAATATATCGTCAATTTGGGGCAATTTGGGAGCATCTTGTGAGGCGGTTTATGCGGCAAGCAAAGGCGCGGTAAATGCGTTCACAAAATCCATGGCACAAGAACTGGGTCCGGCGGGCGTGCGCGTTTGTGCGGTGGCTTGCGGAGCAATTACAACTCGCATGAACGACCGATTATCCCAAGAAGAACAAGCCGAATTTGCCGAAAAAACAGCGTTAATGCGGTTTGGCAATCCAAAAGAAGTCGCCAAATTGGTAAGGTTTGTGGCATCCGAAGACGCAAGTTACCTAACGGGGCAAATTATCAACCTGGACGGAGGAATCCAATGTTTTTGAAAAACCTTGAAATTGTGGGATTTAAGTCGTTTCCCGACAAAATAAAATTAGATTTCCCGTCGGGAATTACTGCCGTTGTTGGTCCAAATGGTAGCGGAAAAAGCAACATCGCCGACGCTGTTCGCTGGGTTATGGGCGAACAAAGTGCCAAAAGTTTGCGTGGCGCAAAAATGGACGATGTCATTTTTGCAGGCACGGAACATCGCCGTCCGTTGGGCTATGCAGAGGTAAATATGCTAATCGATAACGCCCAAAACGCTTTGCCTATCCCATTTACCGAGGTAAAAATTACTCGCAGAGTTTACCGCAGCGGCGAAAGTGAATATCTTATCAATGGCGCTTTTTGCCGCATGAAAGATGTGCGACAGCTTTTTATGGACACTGGCGTTGGTCGTGAGGGCTATTCTATTATTGGACAAGGCAGGGTTGACGAAATTTTAAGCAGTAAATCGGAAGACAGGCGGCATCTTTTTGAAGAGGCGGCTGGCATCGTAAAATACAAAACGCGCCGCCAAGAAACTTTTTCTAAATTAGATACCGAACGCCAAAATTTGGAGCGTGTCAACGATTTAATTCAAGAAATTTCCGCACAAATACAGCCTTTGGAACAGCAAGCTAAACAGGCAAAAAAATATCTTGACTTGCGCGATAAATATAAAATTGTCCACATAAATTTATTTTTGCAAGAAGTCGAAAAAACCGAGCAGGAACAGCAAAAGCTAAAAACAAACTTGGAAACGATAACAACCCAATCTCAAACGGAAGAAAATCGGTTGACAGAAATTCAGCAAAAAATCGAAACGCTACGCACGCAACAAGAAAGCAGCGAAACATCTTACAAAAATCTCAATCGCAACATAATTTTGCAAGTGCAAGCCATCGAAAAAGCCGAAAGCAACCTAAAATTATCCGAACGCATAACCAACGAAATATCCCAGCGAACAGAGCAAATTGCTCAAAAACAGCTAGAATTACAGGCTGAAGAAGACAACCATCAAAAGTTACAAAAAGCGGAACAAGCCGCCCAAACATATGTTTCCGAAAAAGAAAAAAGTTACGAGGAATTAGGGGAAAATCTCAAAAAACTGGAGAACGAGTTAGAAAACGAACAAAAAGAATATTATTCCCAAAAAGAAAACGAAATACAAAAAAATATCAACGCAAACTCGTTGGCAATAGCTAAATTTGCCCAAAATTCCGAGGAACTAAAGGTTAAAACGTTCGCAATGGATCGCAAAATAAATGAAGCTACCTCGCGGCAAAAAATCTTGTTGGAAATGGAACGCGCGCACGAGGGCTATTTTTCTAGCGTTAAAGCCGTTATGCAGCAAAAATACCAAAACAAAGAGTTCGGCACAGGAATAATCGGCACAGCGGGCGAATTGATAACCGTTCCGCAAAAATACGAAACGGCGATTTCGGTTGCTTTGGGTTCGGCAACCCAAAATATCCTCACAAATACGCCAAAAGAGGCATCTCGTGCTATTGCCTTTTTGAAATCGTCGGGAGCTGGTCGTGCAACTTTTTTGCCCGTCTCCGAGATGAAAGCCCGCAATGTAACCCAAGAAATGCAGCAACTGCTCCAAGAACCCAATATTATTGGGCTAGCGGACAAATTGATTTCTTTTGATAGCCGTTACAGCCCAGTTTTTGGCTATTTACTGGGAAATGTTTTTATCGTGGAAAATTTATCTGCAGCCACAAAACTTGCACAAAAATATCGGCAATCGTACAGGCTAGTTACTTTGGAGGGCGATGTTATCAGCCCAGGCGGTTCGATGACTGGCGGCAGCCAAAATAAACAATCCGTCGGCTTGCTAGGAAGAAATCGCCAAATTGAGGAACTAAAACTCGAAATTTCGGCTCTGCAACAGGAGGGTGCAAAACTGAAAAAAGTGCAATCCGAAAACGAAACGGCAAAACAAAAAGCCGAGCAACAAATATCTCAACTAAAACAAGATTTGCAAGCAATAACACTAGAAAAATTACAAAAAACGCAAGAATCATACAAAAAACACCAGGAAAAAAGCCAAAAAATACAGCAAAAAACCATTACAGAACTTACAGACAGCAAAATCAACCTAAATCAAATATCTCAAAGCCTAAAAACTAGCGTGGAAACTTTGCGAAGAATCACCACCGAATTAACCGAACTGCAAAGCCAAAAAGCCAGTTTACAGCTAGAATTAGCGGATTTTTCCAATGTAAAAAAGCCAGAAGAAACGCAACAAGAACAGCTGAACAACTTGCGAGAACAGCTTGCCGACCAGCAACAACAGCAAACCGCTTTCGAAACCGACATCCAAGATTTACGCAAAGCCTTAATCAAAGCGGAAACCGAAAGGGACGAACAAACGGAGATTCTCGCTCGGTTGAGCAAGGAATCCGCATTGCTCGAAGCTCGCCAGGAAAATATGTCAACCGAAAGCAATCGCCTATATGACGAAATTTGGAACACGTACGATTTAACATATCAAAGTGCGTTAGAATTTCGCGATCCGCAATACAGCGTTACAACGTTGCGCCGCGAAGAAAAACAGCTTAAATCGCAAATGAACGAACTTGGCACAATCAACATTGGTGCAATCGAGGCATTTTCGGCACTAGAAGAACGGTACATATTTTTGAAAACGCAACGAGACGACATTTTAACTGCCGAAAAGCAGTTGCGACAAATAATTCGCCAATTAACCGAGCAAATGGAAGAACAATTTGCAACAAAGTTTTCGGATATTGCCAAGCATTTTAACGATGTCTTCATTGAAATGTTCGGCGGTGGCAAGGCAACTTTGACAATGACCAATCCCGAAAACGTGCTAGAATCGGGCATTGAGATAACCGTACATCCGCCAGGAAAAAAAGTACAAAACCTTTCGCTACTTTCTGGCGGCGAGCGAGCATTAACCGCAATCGCTCTACTTTTCGGCATTCTCCGCATGAAACCGTCGCCATTTTGCATACTAGACGAAATCGAAGCCGCCCTAGACGATGCCAACGTCGCCCGTTTTGCCCACTTTCTACAAGGTTACGGCAACAACACCCAATTTATAGTAATAACCCACCGCAAAGGCACAATGGAAGCCGCCGACACACTCTACGGCGTTACCATGCAAGAACTAGGCATTTCAAAAATGATTTCAGTAAATTTTAGTTGAAAATATTAAAACCTTGGGGCTCTGCCCCAAACCCCGCTGGGTACGCGTACCCAGACCCGCTAAATTTTTATGCCAAAGGTTAAAAATTGGTGATTCGTAGGGGCGGATATTATCCGCCAGTTTAGGCTCATGGGCGGATATGGCGTAAATTTGGTGAATTTTCGACACGCCCTTACATTTGTAGCAACTAAAATTTGGAAAGGTAAAAAATTATGCAAGAATTAAAAAATTTTCATGAAAATATCAGCGAATTGCAAATTGAGCAATTTGAAATTTTTAAGGCAAATTTATTGGATTGGAACAGTCGAATGAATTTAACCACAATTACTGACGATTTGGGAATTTTACACAAGCATTTTTTGGACAGTTTAACTTTGCTAGATTGTTTGCCGAGTGATTTACCTAACGATTTTTCAATGGTTGACATTGGCTGCGGTGCAGGATTTCCAGGGTTGCCAATAAAAATAATGCAGCCGAAAATTAAGCTAACATTGGTGGATTCGTTACGCAAACGGATATTTTTTTTAGAAGACACAATCGCAAAATTGCAGTTGGCAAACATATCCTGTTTCCACGAAAGAGCCGAAATTTTGGCGAAAAACCCCGAACATCGGCAAAAATATGACATCTGCACCGCAAGAGCAGTTGCACCATTGCAAAAATTAACTGAATGGTGCTTACCATTTATAAAGCAAAACGGCACTTTTTTAGCCATGAAAGGTCCAAATGTGTACCAAGAAATACAAGAGGCAAAATCCACAATAGCAAGCCTAAACGCCGAAATTACACAAATAAAGAAAATTGAAGTAGTGCCAAATCTAAATCATACGATAATAATAATAAAAAATAAATTGACATAACAAGCGGGCGGATAATATTAGCCTAATACAAACCCAAAATTTACAATTTTTAACCCCAAAACAATAAAAATTTAGCGGGTCAAGGGCGCGCGCGTCCTTGCGGGTGTGGGCAGCGCCCACGGTTTTAAGGAGTTGACGAAATGATTGGTGCACATGGTTTGCGTGGTAGTAGTTTTGAAGAGACTATAAATTTTACTAATCAGGTTTATATGCAGCATGGATTGGCGGTTATTCAGAAGATTCCTACGCCGATAACGCCGATTGAAGTTAGTAATAGTGAGCATATTATTACTAAGGCTTATTTTGGCGAAAAAAGTACAGTTGACTATATCGGCGTTGTGCAAGGGTTGGCGGTCTGTTTTGATGCGAAAGAAACCAATTATAAAAATTTTCCGCTGAAAAATATCCATAGCCACCAACTTAAATTTATGGCGGATTTTACCGCACAAGACGGAATCGCTTTTTTGCTGATTAACTTTAAGACTTTTTCGCAAGTGTTTTTTTTGCCCTACCAAAAGCTGAAAATTCATTACGATGTCGCACAGGCAAACAATCGCAAATCTATCCCGTATGCCGATTTTGACCAAAATTTTGTGGTAAAAAAATCCGCTGGCTATCCTGTCCACTATTTAGAGGCAATTAACACATGGTTGCAACAATGATTTTTGTGGTATAATTATCTTTGGAGGTGTAATTATGGAAAATAAATTAGCAGAATATTTCGAATCTGGTTGCAAAAACGAAAATCTTTTAGGACTAGAATTAGAACATTTTGTGGTTGACAAACAGGGCTATTCCGTCAGTTACAACAACGGCGTTGCGGATTTGCTCACTAGATTAGCCAAAGTTTACGGCGAGCCTGTGTTTTCTGTTGCGAACGGTTTTCAGCACAATATAATTGGCATTAAACGCAAAAAAGCCGAAATTACAATAGAACCAGCCGCTCAACTAGAAATTAGCATTGGTCCATGCTTGGAAACTGCCGAAATTTACAGCATTTACAACGAATTTACAAGCATTATAACGCCAATTTTGGACGAAATGGGATTTTCCCTGGTTTGTGCGGGCTATCATCCCAAAAGTAAGGTTGACGATTTGCCGCTCATCCCAAAAAATCGCTACAATTTAATGTACGAACATTTTGCAAAAGTTGGCAAATGCGGCAAAAACATGATGAAAGGCTCGGCGGCAACGCAGGTTACTATCGATTACAAAAATGAAAATGATTTTGCAAAAAAATTTAGGGTTGCCAATGTGCTTGCTCCGCTGTTGGCGTTCGTTTACGATAATACCGCCGTTTTTGAGGGCGAACCAACTTTCACAAGAATGTTGCGCACTCACATTTGGAATAATGTTGACCCAGTTAGGTCGATGACGGTGGCAAATGCACTAGATACGCCGTTTTTTGGCTTTTTGGAATACGCAAAATATGTGTGTAATACTCCGCCAATTTTTATTATAAAAGACGGCACAGAGCTTTATACAGGCGAAAAAACGGTTGCCGAAATTTTTTCTAATTGTGAAATGTCAACCGAAGATATTTTGCACGTGATTTCCATGGTTTTTCCCGATGTTCGCTTAAAAACTAGCATTGAAATTCGCATGGTGGACAGTTTGCCCATAAATAGGGCGATGGATTATGTAAAACTTGTGCAAAATATCTTTTATAATGAAGAAAAATTAGATAAATTATACGAAACTACCAAAAATATAGTAAATAACGATGTTGCAATGGCAAAGTTAAATTTAATGAAACTCGGCGAAAATGCCGAAATTTACGGAAAATCTGCCAAATATTGGATAAATTTAATGTACAACATTTAGGAGGACAATATGAAAACAATGCAAGAATTAAATCACGAATATGCTGAAATTATTAAGCAAAATTATGACGAAAATGTACAAAGTGCACAAAAAGCTGTGGAATATATGCGACAATCCACGGCGGTTTATCATGGCGAACCTATCGCTTGCCTTTATATGCCGAAATTTTTTTCGCAAGCCGATTTTAATTTTATCGAAAAAGCGGTTGCTAACACGATTTACGGCATTTTAGAGAAAGTTATTCAACGATATTTTGACGATGCAGAATATCGCAAGCTGTTTCCGTTTGACGAAGAGTTGGAACGCTTGATTTTGGCGGAATCTGGCTATAAAACGCTGTTGCCAATCGCACGATTAGATATTTTTTTTAACGAAGAAAATTCCTCGTTTAAGTTTTGTGAATTTAATGCGGACGGCGCAAGTGCCATGAACGAGGGCAGAGAGCTTGATAAAGCCCTTTCGAACAGCCATGCTTTTTTGGAAATGCAAAAACGCTACAATATTAAAACGTTCGAGTTATTTGATTCGTGGGTAGCAGAATTTGCCGAAATTTACAGCCAATACAACAATAAAGTGGATAATCCGCGCATAATTATTACCGATTTTATGGATTTATCCACGCCGAACGAGTTTATCGAGTTCAAAAAAGCCTTCAAAAAGGCAGGGTTTAACACGGAAATTGCCGAAATACGTGAATTAACCTACAAAGACGGCATTTTACGCACTTTGGACGGCGAAAAAGTGGACGCAATTTATCGCCGTGCCGTTACACGAGATATTATCGAGCATAAATCGGAAGTACAGCCGTTTTTGCAAGCCGCTCACGATAACGCCGTTTGCATTATTGGGCATTTTCGCACGCAAATAATCCACAACAAGGCGATATTTATGATATTGCACAAGCCCGAAACCATGGCGTTTCTCACGTTGGAGGAGCAGGAATATGTTCTCGAGCATATTCCCAAAACCGAGCCGTTGACAGCCGAAAGTATAAAATCCCATAATTTGGCGGAAAACAAGGATTTGTACATCATAAAACCCCAGGATTTATACGCATCTCAAGGAGTTTACGCTGGTGCGGATTTGTCCACCGAAGATTGGCAAAATATGCTACAATCCGCCTTGGATAAGGATTATTTGCTACAAGAATATTATCCACCGTACAAAACGCAAAATCTTAATTTTAACAAATTGTCCGAACCGCCAAAAAATCCCAATTTTGAAACCTACAACAACATCACGGGAATGTTTATGTACAACGGCAAATTAAAAGGGCTGTACTCGCGCGCTGGACAAAAGGCGACAATATCGTATTCCGCAGGTGGTTTAACAATGGCTTCGATGGTGGCAACCGAAAAATAATGAATGTTTTGTAGGGGCGAGACGTTCATTCGAACAACTTAAAACAAACTTATGTGGAAGAAACGGGCGGACCCGCCTGCTGGACGGGCAGGTAATATCCGCCCGCATTTTTTATTAAATTGATTTAGTTTAGCAAACGCAATTTATCAACCTTAAATTCGCATTTGTAAATTTTTTATTAAATTGATTTAGTTTAGCAAACGCAATTTGTCAACCTTTAATTCACATTTGTAAATTTTTTGTAAAATATTTGACAAGCACAGATTTTTGTATTACAATTATGTTACAAGATTTCCGAAAGCAAAAAAAACGGGTGTACACCCCAAAATTATAATAGCCCAAAAGGCTAAACGAGAGGATTGAAAATAATGTTAAAAAAAGTAATTTTTGGAGTTTCTGCAATGACGGTATTACTGGCATTTGCCGCTTGCACAGGCGATGACACGCCAGCACCAACTCCGCAAACAGCACAAGAAACCCCTGCAACAGGCACAACAGGCGATGCAACCACCGACACAACCGACGAATCCGCCCCTGAATTAAGTGCAGATTTACAGCTAATCAACGAGCATTTTCCTGCGGTTGATTTAGGCGGAATCACCGTTCGTATCAACGGGCTTGAAGATCCCGACGATCCAAACCATGCACCTGCATTTGCCGCACAAGCCGCCGCACGCCGCGATTTCGTCGAAGACAAATTTAACATAACAATGGAATTTGGCGTGCTTGACGGACTCGACTGGAACGCAATTCCCGATCTTGTTACCGCATCGGTTGCCGCTGGCGATCCAATGGTTCACATTTTTGGACAAGCTAACTCGGGATATTGGTTGCCAACCATGGCAAACAACGGAATTTTGGTTGACGGCGGTCAGTGGGTTCGTGATAACTTTCCGCCAAGCTGGTGGGAGTTCACAAGCGAGCATTTAGGCACAACTTACGGCTTTATGACAAGCCCCAACTACTCGTGGAGCATTCTCGCCTTTAACACGCAACTTATCCAACAAGCTGGCATGGACAGAACTCCGCAGGAAATGTTCATGGACGGCGAATGGCATTTAGACGACTTTTACGCCTATTTGTCGCAACTTAACACGCTGCTCCCCAACGATGTTATCACAATCGGAATGCACGCCACAAACTGGCAACGTGGAGCATCCTTTGCAAATGGCGGATATTTCAAAAATCCGCGCACAAACGCACCTGGCTACTTGGATGAATCGTTCTTGCAACCTGCGCGCACCTTCCAACAGCTGATTGCAAGCGGCATTCATATGCAACCAGTATTTTTGCCCGAGGAAGAAATCGGCATTCCTGGCGGAATTTGGTCGTTCGGCACTGCAATGGGAAATCCAATGCAAGAGTTTGAGGCTGGCAATATGGCGATGGCTTTCGCAAATACTTGGAATTTCGGCACAATAGCCGCTAATTTTGAGTTCGGCGTTGTTCCGTTTCCTTGGGGCGACAACGTAACTTTCCCAGCATCTGGCGATTGGCGCGAAATCTTTAACGATCCCAATTTTAACAGCTTTTCCAATGATGCAAGCACAACCCTGTTAATTCAAGGTTCTCCAGCAGGACTTAACCACGAAGTTATGGCTGGCATAATGTTCTCATTTTGGGAGGATGCAGGTTTGCGTTTAATCGAAGCCCGCGAACGCATGGCACAAGGCTTGCCAGAAATAGTTGTTCCTGGCGGATCTAACGATTTGTGGACGGATCTCGACCGTGAAATTTTCGCTTTACACTCAATGGCACCAATTTGGGAGCCGCTTGACAGCGTGGGAACTCCGCAAGCCGTTTACACAGCTTGGCAAAACGCTTTGGGCAGCGGCTCGGATTTGTCAACTGCATTTGCCGCCGTCATCGGCGAAGATGTTTGGGCAATGTACCAAGCTGGCACAATTCGCCTAGAAGACGTTCCAGAATCGGTTCGCATACAAGCTGAAGAATTTGGCGTTGCCTTCGAAGCCGCTCAAGCTGAAGAAGACGACGAAGAATAATAACAACCGCCTTAGGGTGCGTGAGAAACAGGCACGCACCCTTTGTTGTAAATTTTAATAAAACGTATGGCGGATATTATTCAATATTTTCAGATTATGGGAATGTTTCAACGTTAAAATATTGTACGTTTGGAAAAAACAGGAAATTTGAAATAAACGGGCGGATAATATCCGCCCCTACAAACCGCCAACCGTAGGGGCGGATATTATCCG
>WRKG01000267.1 GCA_009778185.1 Bacillota bacterium | reverse complement strand
ATATATATATATATATATACTGAACATATCAATTAGCAACATAACCAAATTTACTCATTTTTAGGAGGAACAAAAAATGTTCAAAAAACTATTCACATTATCTTTAATCGTTGCAACGCTGTTAATTACGGCTTGCGGCGATGACGGCGGCGGTTCGGGCGATGCGGGTTTTATCGGAATAAGTATGCCAACGCAAAGTTCGCAACGCTGGATTGACGACGGCAACAATCTTGTGGAACAACTGCAAGCCCTCGGCTTTCGCACAACCTTGCAATTTGCCGAGGATATAGTGCAAAATCAAATCAATCAAATCGAAAACATGATTACACAAGGCGTTGACGTACTTGTTATCGCATCCGTTGACGGCGGTGCTTTGACCAGCGTTTTGGCACAAGCCGCCGCACAAAATATCCCAATTATTGCCTACGACAGGCTTATCACAGGCACAGAACACGTGAATTATTACACAACTTTTGACAACTTCCAAGTAGGAGTTATGAAATCGGAATTTATCGTTGGAGCCCTCGGAATCAACGCTGGCGCAACTGGTCCGTTCAACATTGAACTTTTCGCTGGTTCGCCAGACGATAACAACGCTTTTCTATTTTTTGATGGCTCGATGAGCGTTTTGCAACCGCTAATTGATTCTGGCGTTTTAGTGGTTCGCAGTGGACAAACAGATGTCAACCAAGTTGCAACGCTCCGTTGGGACGGTGCTTTGGCACAAAATCGCATGGATAGCTTGCTTTCGGCGTTTTACACGGATGCTCGTGTAGATGCTGTGTTAAGCCCATTTGACGGAATCAGCATAGGAATTATCTCTAGTTTACGCGGCTCTGGTTACGGCACGGATGCACAACCGTGGCCAGTTATCACTGGTCAAGATGCCGAATTGCCAAGCGTTCGCAGCATTATCGCTGGCGAACAGGCTCACACAATCTTCAAAGATACTCGCCTGCTTGCCGCCGCCGCTGTGGAAATGGTGCAAGCCCTTTTGGCTGGCGAACCTGCTCCTGTCAACGATACGACAACTTATCACAACGGAATATTTGTTGTGCCGTCATATTTGTTGCCTGTTCATTCGGTTGACATAAATAATTGGTACGAAATTCTCATAGAAAGCGGCTATTACAGCATGGACGACATTTAAGTCGAGGAAACATTATGTCAACCTTATTAGAAATGCGAAACATTGTCAAAAAATTTGGCAAAGTTACTGCTTTGGACGGCGTTAGTTTAACCGTAACGGATGGCGAAATTCACGCAATAGTTGGCGAAAACGGCGCAGGAAAATCCACTTTAATGAAAATTTTAAGCGGAGTTTACAGCCACGGCTCTTACGAGGGAGAAATTTTTTACAACCAAAACGAGTGCAAATTTCAAAATATACGCGACAGCGAAAAGCAAGGAATCGTTATAATTCACCAGGAACTTGCACTTGTTCCATATTTGTCAATCTCGGAAAACGTTTTTTTGGGCAACGAGCAAACTAATCACAACATAATCGATTGGAATGTAACACGCAAAAAAACCATGGAATTACTGGAAAAAGTCAAGCTGCACGAAAAACCCGACACGCTCATAAAAGATATTGGCGTAGGAAAACAGCAACTTGTTGAAATTGCAAAGGCTCTCTCGAAAGAAGTGAAATTGCTGGTTTTGGACGAGCCAACCGCCGCATTAAACGACATAGAAAGCGAAAACCTGCTAAACCTGCTGTTGGAGCTGAAAAAACAGGGAATCGTTTCCATAATAATATCTCACAAGCTGAACGAGATAATAAAAGTTTCGGACAACATAACGATAATACGGGACGGAAAAACGGTTGACAATTTTCCAAACGAGAACATTGACGAAAACCGCATTATCAAAGGAATGGTTGGGCGCGATATGTTGGATAGGTATCCGCAACGGCAAAAAACGCCCAATCAACAGGATATTTTATTGCACGTAAAAAATTGGAATGTGTATCATCCAGCGATTTCCGACAAAAAAATAATTGACAACGTGGAGTTTTACGCTTGCAAAGGCGAAGTTGTCGGCATTGCAGGGCTTATGGGCGCAGGCAGAACCGAACTTGCAATGAGCATTTTCGGCGGCTCGTACGGAGTCAACATTTCTGGCACAATCCAAAAGGACGGCAAAAATATCCCAGTTAAAACGATTTCGCAAGCCATCGACAATGGAATCGCCTATGTAACCGAAGATCGCAAGCAATATGGGCTAATTTTGGAGGAATCCATTGTATACAATATTTCTTTGGCAAATTTGGCGGCTGTTAGCAAAAATTATGTGATTAACAAGTTTCACGAAAAAAAAGTTTCGGAAGAATATCGTGAAAAGTTGCGTATAAAAAGCCGAGATATTTTGCAAAATACGAAAGATTTAAGCGGTGGCAACCAGCAAAAAGTTGTTTTAAGCAAATGGCTGTTGACAAATCCCGACATACTAATTTTGGACGAACCCACGCGCGGCGTTGACGTTGGTGCAAAATACGAAATTTACCAAATAATCAACCAATTAGTCGAAGAAGGAAAATGCGTCATAGTGATTTCAAGCGAAATGCCCGAAGTTATCGGATTAAGCGACAGAATCTACGTAATGAACGAGGGAAAAATAATTGGTCAACTGCCAAAATCGCAAGCCACTCAAGAAAAAATAATGCAAATGATAATGTCAAGCCAAAATGATAGCCGAGCAACTTAAAACCTCGGGCGCTGCCCGAACCCGCAAGGACGCGCGCGCCCTTGACCCGCTTTTTTTATTTAGATTAATATATAATAATTCAACTTAAAAAATCAAAAATTTTACAGGGTCAAGGGACGAAGTCCCTTGCGGGGTTTGGGGCAGCGCCCCAAGGTTTTGGTTGCAAAATAGAAAAGAATAGGAGCAAAAAATGGAATCTATAAAGAATAATTTTAGGCAATATGGGATGATAGTGGCTTTGATAGCTATTGCCGTGCTTTTTCAAGTGTTGACGAATGGAATTTTGTTAATGCCGATAAATATTACGAATTTGGTGTTGCAAAATGCGTATATCTTGATTTTGGCGATTGGAATGGTGCTTGTAATTGTAACAGGCAATATTGATTTAAGCGTTGGTAGCATTGCAGGGTTTATTGGAGCGATTGCTGGCGTTTTTATGGTGCGAATGGGCTTGCCTGTTTGGTTGGCAATAATTTTGTGCCTGTCAATCGGCGGATTAGCTGGCGTTTTTCAGGGATATTTCATTGCGTATCGTGGGATTCCTGCGTTTATCGTAACCTTAGCAGGAATGTTGGTTTTTCGCGGATTAAATATGGCAACTTTGATGGGACAAACAATTTCGCCGTTTCCGACAAGTTTTCAAGCGATAAGCCAAGGGTTTATTCCAAATTTTTTCGGCGGAAATGTGAATATTATTGCGTTTGTGCTTAGCGGACTTGCTTCGGTTTGTTATATTTTGATTGAAATGCACAGCCGAAAATCCTCCAAATTTTATGGAATTGCGGTAAGTTCTAATATATATTTTGTGATAAAACTAGCAATAATTGCGTTTGTGATAAATTTGTTTGGATATTGGTTCGCAGTCGCAAACGGAGTGCCTTTTGTGCTTATTTTGCTGGCGGTTCTCATTTTATTTTACAGCTTTATTGCAAACAAAACCATTGTCGGTAGACATATTTATGCTTACGGCGGAAATCCCAAAGCTGCCGAGTTATCTGGCATAAAAACAAAACGAGTTGTTTTGCTAGTTTACATTAACATGGGAATTTTATCAGCATTAGCAGGATTAGTTTTTGCCGCAAGGTTAAATGCGGCAACTCCGCAAGCTGGCAACGCTTTCGAACTGGATGCAATAGCGGCGGCATTTATCGGCGGAGCAAGTGCAATGGGCGGAGTTGGCAAAGTTACAGGTGCAATAATCGGCGCAATGGTAATGGGCATTTTGAACAATGGGATGTCCATTATGGGAATCGGCGTTGATATTCAGCAGATTATTACTGGGCTTGTTTTGCTTGGTGCTGTAATATTTGATGTTTCTACTAAAAATAAAGGTTGATTTGTAAAATGGCTATTGCAAAATGATAAAATATTGCGAATTTGAAATAAATGGGCGGATATTATCCGTCTATTTATTTCAAAATTTTACAACAGTTCCATTTTATCGGAAAAATCCACAAAAAAATTTCCCAAAAAACTTTTATTGACATTTCCAAAAACATGATATATAATATTATCTATGTAAAAATAATTTTTTTGAAGGAGGTGAACAAATTGGCAAATATTAAATCGGCAAAAAAACGCATTGCTGTTAATGAAAAAAAATATCAACGCAACAAAAGTCTTAAATCGTCAACAAAAACGGCAATTAAAAAGTTTATGGCGGCTGTGGCGGCGGGCGATCGTGCTACAATAGTTGCAACGCACAAGGCAGCTGTAAGTACAATAGATAAAGTAACCTCGAAGGGCGTTTTTCACAAAAATACTGCGTCCCGCAAAAAGTCCCAATTAGCAAAACTGGCGAATAAGTAAAGGAGAATAACTTTGGAATATACTAATTTTGGAAATACAGGCTGCAAAGTATCTAAACTGGGTTTTGGTGCTATGCGCCTACCAATGCTAGAAATAAACGGCAGCAAAGTAATAGACGACGATAAGGCGATTCCGATGATACACAAAGCGTTTGACAACGGCGTTAATTATATCGATACCGCCCCGTATTATTGCGAAAAATTAAGCGAAATAACTGTAGGTAAAGCGTTAAAAGGCTACCGCGACAAAGTTTATCTATCCACCAAAAATCCTATAGAAGATTTATCTGGCGATAACTGGCTTAAACGGCTAGAGACTTCCCTTAAAAATTTGGATACTGATTACATTGATTTTTACCATTTTTGGGGCATTAACCTAAAAAGTTTCAAATCGTGGCAAGGACAGCAGTTTGGTCCAATAGAAGCCGCTCACAAAGCCAAAGAGCAAGGGCTTATTAAACATATTTCTTTTTCGTTCCACGATGACGTGGCTAATATGCCCGAAATTATTGACAGTGGTTTATTTGAGACCGTTTTAATGCAGTACAATTTGTTAGACCGCTCGAATGAATCTAATGTTGATTATGCGGCATCTAAAGGGCTTGGCGTTGTAATTATGGGTCCTGTTGGCGGCGGACGGCTTGGTGCTCCTAGTTCAATTATTAAGGGCTTGCTAAAAGAACCGCCCAAAAGCTCGGCAGAAGTTGCTATGCGATTTGTTTTGGCGAACCCAAATGTCAGCATTGCTCTTTCGGGAATGAGCACAATGGAGCAAGTAGACGAAAATTTAGAACTCGCCTCGCGTACTGGACATTTAACCGACGAAGAACTTGAAAGAGCCGTTGCTATGGTTACCGAAAAACGCAAATTTGCAGAACTTTACTGCACTGGCTGCAACTACTGTTTGCCTTGTCCGCAAAATATAAATATTCCTCACATTTTCAATATTATGAATAACCACCGTGTATACGAAATTACCGATTATGCAAAAGGTCAATATAAAGAAGTTGTTGACGGTACAGGTTGGGTTAAAAGCGCCGATGCCTCCAAATGCGTGGAATGCGGGGTTTGCGAATCAAAATGTCCGCAACATTTGCCAATAATTGCACAATTAAAAGAAACTCATAAAGTGCTGTCCGCTTAAGGACAGCACTTTGCAAGTTGGTATTTTCAAAAAATAAATTAAAAAACTTGCATATTGTTTTTCTAAATAGTATACTAAATTTTAGTGGTTAAAACCGCAAAAAAAGAAAGGGAAATTTATTTTATGATTAAAAAAATTTTTTCTGTAGTTGGATTATTATGTTTGGGAGGGCTTGTCGCTTGTCAAGCTAATGCAACAGGAGCGGCAACCGCTACTTCTGCTCCTGTAGATCAGCGGACTGTAGTTGGTACTGATTTGGATTTACTTCAAGCGGGCTTGCCGCAAGTTGGCGATACTTTGGTAATTTTGCACACAACTTTGGGCGATGTTACTATTCGTATGTTCCCCGAAGAAGCCCCTATGGCTTACGAAAATTTTGTTACTCATGCACAAAACGGCTATTATGACGGCACTATCTTCCACAGAGTTATACAAAACTTTATGGTGCAAGGTGGCGATCCGCAAGGCACGGGAATGGGCGGCGAAAGTATTTGGGGAGAAGGGTTTGGTCCCGAGTTTTCGTTTAATTTGCGCCACTTTAGAGGTGCTTTAGCAATGGCACAATCGGCTATGCCAAATTCTATTGGTAGCCAATTTTACATTGTGCATAATTCTGGGCTTGATGCTGGTACTGTCGAGGCACTCGAAGAGTTTAACCTTTACCAAGATTTATTGCTAGGTCAAGAAGAAGACGGCACAGAAATTTTTGTCCGTGATTTGTATTCCTCCGATATGGTTGAGGGCTATTTGCAATTTGGCGGCACTCCGCATTTAGATTTAGCTATGGGTGCGTTACAAGGCACTGGTGGACACACTGTATTTGGACAAGTTGTCGAAGGTATGCACATTGTTGATGCAATCGCCGAATCCGAAGTTGACAGCAGCGACCGACCTTTAGAGGACATCATAATCGAAAGCACTAGCGTTATAACTTATCAAGGTTAAAAATGGCGAAACTGGATAAACTGGATAAAACAACTCGCCAGCAACTTATTGACTTTTGCCTAACTTTCCTAAATACTTACGAAGATTATCCTTTTCACGACATAAACGAAGTAGGCGCTTGGGCTGCTATTCGCCACAAACAAAATAAAAAATCTTTTGCGTTTATTTATATGAAAAATGACGATTTGTGCATAAATGTTAAATGCGAACCTTTCGAAGCCGATTTTTTGCGACAAACTTTTAAGGACGTTTTGCCAGCGTATCACATGAACAAAACGCACTGGAATACCATTACAATTAACGGCGATGTCCCAACGGAAGAGTTGAAAAATATGATAACCGCAAGTTATAACTTGACTAAACCAAAAGTTAAAAAATTAAAAAGGGCAGAATAATGCCCTTTTTTGTTGGAAATTTTATTCGAATAATTTGAAAATAGGTTGATTTAGAAAAATATTATATATACTCGAACAACTTGAAAACATAGCAATATATGAGAGAACGGGCGGATATTATTTGCCCGTTTTTCTACAACAGCCTATTTTTAAGTTTTTCGAGTATAACCTAAATTATCCTATAAAAAATTTTTTACAATCCATTGACAAATTTATACTACAAATGTAGAATTAACTCATACCTTTATTATTTTATAATTTGGAGGAAACCATGAAAAATATACTAATTTTATTTTTGTCAACAATAATTTTAACAAGTTGTACAATTACAACATACGGCACACAAACGCCGATGTTTCCAGCGGTGTACATTACAGCCGAGTTGCCAATCGATAGGCACATTTGGAAAAACGCCACAATCACAATAAATAACACCGATTTTGCAGTTGCAAACGAATCCATGCGTATACGAGGTCGCGGAAATTCTTCTTGGTTGCTGGAAAAACAGCCGTTTCGCATAAGGTTTGACGAGCCGCGAACAATGTTAGATTCAAATCATGCCGCACGCGACTGGACTTTTATTGCCAACCATTCCGATAAATCGTTAATGCGAAATTACAGTGCCTACTATTTGGCAAATTTATTGGACGGCATGAACTTCGCGCCTTTTGCACGGTTTGTCGACGTTTATTTTAATGGCGAATATCAAGGCGTGTACATGGTCAGCGTTCAGGTGCAAGCGGCGGACGGGCGTGTTCAACTAACTTACAATGAAAATCCCAAGCTAAGCGAATTTTTGTTTGAGATGGATTGGCACGTTGTAAACGACAGCGACAGTCAAGAGGGCGTTACGTTTATTACTGTAAATGGTCGTCATTACGACATTCTTTTTCCGCAGGGCGAAAATCTCACGATTGCGCACGTGGAATATTTGCGGCAGTACATAACAAACTTGGAGCAGCTTTTTGTGGAGCAAAATAACGATGTTTTCAACTATATAGATGTGCCGTCTTTTGTGGATTTTTACATTGTACAAGAATTTTTCAAAAATGTAGATGTAGAGTCATCCAGTGTTTTTATGCAAATTATTGGACAAGCGGACGAACGCCGTTTACACATGGGTCCAGTTTGGGATTTTGATATTGCCGCGGGCAACGCATATTTTCAGGGCGATACTTTGCCAGATTATCCTTACGGTTACAGCCCTCACGGACTTTGGGTTGCTTGGACGCATTTGTGGTACAGAAATCTTATGCAAATGCCGCAATTTTTTGAGAAAGTTACAAACCGCTGGAACGCAATAAAAAACGCCGAAATTCGCCAAACAATAAATCACATAAATTTTATGGCAGAAAATTATCAGCAAGCATTTGAGCGCAATTTTGACCGCTGGCAAATAATGGGCGAATACGTGCGACCAAATCCGCAATCGGTGGTTGAAATTGACACGTTTTTGGGACAAGTGGAATATCTTGTAAATTTTTTGGAGTTGCGAAAAATTGGCTTTGACCAATTTTTGAACAGTTGAAAGGTAGGAAATTAAATGATTCTTAAACTTACAAAAATGTTTGTGCGTTACGCCGTTGTGGTTGGGGCGTTTTTGAAAATACGGCAAATTTTTTCGAATGCAGACGATTTTTTACGCAAAAAATTAGGCAAAAAGCCCATTTTGTACTTGCTAGAATATCATGTTGCCGAGCATTGCAATCTAAAATGTAAAGGCTGTTTTCACTTTTCAAACTTGGTGCAAACCGAGCAATTTCCCAGTTTGGAAAAATATCGGGCGGATTTGCTACGATTAAGCGAGTTGTTTGGGAATATTCGTTCAATTAGGCTGATGGGCGGCGAACCGCTGTTAAATCCGCAACTGCCGTTGTTCATACAAGCCACAAAAGAAATATTTCCGTTGGCAAATATTTTTTTGCTTACGAACGGCTTGTTGTACAAAAAAATAAATGGCGAATTGTTGGCGGCGGTAAAATTGTGCAATGTTGAGGTGCAAGTTTCGCTGTACAAGCCGATGATTTCGCAAAAATCGGCTATGCAAAATTATTTTGACCAAAACGGATTAGCTTACAGCATAAGTCAACCGATTCAGCAATTTGCACAGTACATAAACGTAACGGGAGATTCTAATCCAAAGGAAAGCGTAAAGCAATGTCCTGCATCGCGCTGCACATTTTTAAGCAACGGAAACATTGCGCGGTGTCCAATGCCGTTTAATATAAGCTATTTTACAGATAAAATAAATATGCAACAGGAAAAAATAAACATATACGACCAAACTTTAGATGGATTTGCTCTTAAGCAAATGTTAAGCAAGCCCATGAAAGCGTGCCGTTATTGCGGCAAATTAGAATGGTTTGACTGGCAACAGGAAAGTTGTAATGAAAGGCAAAATTATAAATGGGAATATTGCGGAAATTCGATGCTTTCAAAATCTGTTCAGTAAATTTATTACTCGGTTGTGATATTTGTAATTGGTGATGGTTGTGCTAATGTTGCTGTAATAAAATTTTGCCAGTTAGATAATCCTAATGGCAACAATAAACCCACAAATATTACTAGCAATGCAATTACAAAAGGAATAAATATATTATTGCGAAAAGTTTTTTGTAAATCTTTCATAGCGTTCAAAATTTCTGTTCTGTGAGTAGATATTTCGGTTTGAAATTTTTCAAAATCCTCTGTGCGACGTTTTTCTATAGTGGTAACGTGTTCTTTGTAGCGTTCTAAATCTTCTTTGCGATCTTTTTCGTAGCGTGCTAAATCTTCTTGTCTTCGATTTTCAATTCGTTCTAAATCTTCTTTCCTGCGTTGCTCGAGGTTTTCGATATATTCACGAAAAGGCACAGCATTTTCGTCTTTAATAATTCTTGTGTATCTCATATATAGCCCTCCGTTTCGTTTTTGTTTAATTATAACACATATTATTTTACAAAACAAGAAGTAAAAATTTGTGTTTACAAAAAATGTACGGGCGAACCCGCCCGTACAACAAGCATCAAAGAGCAATAAAATCAACTATTGTTTCGGTTAAAAATCGTCGTCATCATCTAAAGCAAGTGCGGGATTATCATTTGCAACCGTGGATTTCATAGGCACATTGCTTAATGTGTGTTTGTAGGCATGGCGTACTAAAATATCGTCGCTAACGTCCATGTCGATTATTCTGCCCTCTGCTACGCCTTGCGAAAAGGCTTTTATTACGAAAAATTCAACGCCCATTTCTAAATATTTTTCTGGTAGTTTCTTTTCGACGAATTTTCTTGGGCTGATTACGCTACATTCTTGTAAAAGTTTGTCGATTTGTTCGCTAAATTTAGCATAGCCAGCTGGCGAAATGTAGGTAGTTCCTTTGGGAAAATCTTTTAATTTTTGGTTTATTATTTCTTCCATTTTTTCCTCACTTTTGCTAGGATTTTCTTTTTTTAGCATTTCTTTGATTATCGTCTCTTCCTCATTTTTAATTTCTTCATTGGAAATCAAAGTAATGTGAAATCCATTGACTAAAAAGTATTTTTCGCCAAAAATAGAAAAATCTTCCACAATAGCTTCCAACAAATTTCCTGGCACAATCCGCCCACTTGATAATTTGAAAAAATCATCACTTTTTATATTAGCAGTAAGTTTTCTAACACCGCCTAATATGCGAAAAAGAAACTCTCCTAGCGGAAATACTGCTCTTGGTAAAACTAACAGCATAATTATTACATCACGATTTGCCCAAATTTCAGCAAAACTAAAACCATCTCCTCTTACAAAATAATAAAATCCTATTATTCCAGCAGGCAAAATGCACCACAGAGCTTTATAATAATAAAGCCCTTCGTTTTCTTTCGCTAACTTTTGGTAAAAGGTTTTAGAAATTTCCCCTGTTCGGATTTTTAATTTAATTAAATCAAAAAAATCAATTATACAGTCCAAAAGAGCAAGATGAAGTAACATAAACATAATTGAGGATAAAACTTCCCATATTGCAGAATCGCCACCGAATGTTGGGAAATTTAGTATAGTATCAGCAGCCATAAATGTGCTTATAGCTACACCTAAAACAGGAATCATTATCAAAGCATATGCTATGCCACCTATTAAAGAAACTATTAAAAAAAACAGAAAAATCAATACTACAATTACAATTAAAATTTCCATACATCAATCACTCCACTTCAAAAGTAACAACACTATGCGAGCGTATTTCCAACAAAGCCTCGTTGGTAAAATTAGAGGCATACAAATCGCTTTCTGCGCCCACTTTGTGCCATTGTTGTCCGCTCTCGAGATAGTACAACTCAAAGGAAATAACAACTTTCGAGGCGGTTTGCGGCGACATTTCGAAATGCAATTTGCCGCCGACAAATACTGTATCTTCGGTGCTTTCTTCTGCAATCCGCTGCTTTATTTTTTCTATGGGCTTTATGGCAATTTCTGCCCATTGCTGTAAGGTTCGCTTGCCTGTTATTACGCTTTCGTATCTATCTCGAATGCTGTTTCGCAAGGACGATTTTGCATCTTGTACAGCACTTTCAACAATAGCATCTTTTGCTTCGTTTGCCGCAGTGAGCATTGCGCCAATAAACAATTGTTTTGCTCCTGCTATTAAAATTATTGGAAATGGCATATTTTTTCCCTCCTATGCGGTAATGACAAGCCGCAATTCTTCTGTGGTAGATACTTCGATGTCAATTTTTTGCTTGCTAACTTTTGCCAATATATCCTCGGGGATTTCGGACGGATTGGCTTTTTTGTAGTAAATGGTTTCTTCCCATTCGCCTGATAGCTTGTTTTCGTTGTAATATACCGATTTATTGCGAAATCCGTCAACTGTTTTTGCAATAAATGTGCGTGTTCCTTGCACCACAACGCCCAAAACTTGCTTTATTTTGTCAACCGCTTTTTTTATCCAGTTGACTATACTTTTCCAAAAAACTGCAACTCCAACTGCGAGAACAGCTCCTAATATAAGTGCCATAAGTATCATTTTGGTAATCCTCCTAATTGTTGTTCTACATATTCTTTGCTGACCGTTCGCTTGGAAACGAGAGTTCCCAAATCGTCGTTATCCGTTTTGCTTTCAATAATACGCTCGATGGCATCTTCAAAATATTCGTGAAAAACCAGCGTATCGTGCGATCGCACTGCTCGCAGCGAGGCTTTTAGCACAGCGTTAGAAATATCCGAGCCAGAAACGTTGTCATATTTTGCCATTTTGGCGGTGTTTATATCGGTTGGCAGTGCTTTTGGAACATACAGTTCCCATAATTTTTGCCGATTTTCTTCGTTGGGCAAATCAAATTTAATATGTGCCAAAATTCGCCGCATAAATGCGGGATCGTAATTGCTTATGAAGTTGGTTGCGAAGATAATCATATCGTCAAAATCGTTGATTAGCATAAGCAGCACAGAGCGAGTTTGATTAACGCTAACATCCGTTGAATTGGACATATTTGTTACACGGCGGCTAAGCAGAGCATCCGATTCGTCAAAAAATATAATTGCTTGCGATTGCTTTGCGTGCTGAAACATTGCGGCTAAATTTTTGGATGTTTCGCCCACATATTTTGATTCGATTTGCGAGTAATCGACCGTTAAAATTTGGCGGTTTAGCTGGCTTGCGATAGCGTGCGCCGCCATTGTTTTGCCTGTTCCGCTATGCCCATAAAGGTTTACGCCTGCTTTATTTTGGTCTTTGTAGCGTTCGCCCAAACCCCACGTGTTAAAAAGCAGTTCCCTGTTTTCGTACAGAGCCAAAACATCTTGAATGTTGTCGAGCGTTTCTTTGTTTAGGATTATATCGTCGAAGGTATGTTTGGGCGGTTCTGCTTGAAGTAGCGTAAATTGCGGGGGTTTTTCTTCTTGCTTGGGATTTTCGGCGTTTTCGGCATTTGCGGCATTTTCGGCATTTTCGACAAAGTGTTGCGATTGATTTTGCGGGTTTTCTGGTTCTTTTGGCGGGAATATTCGCTTGCCTAATGGCATTTTATCACCTCAATCGTTTTTGGGGTTTTTGTGATGTTGAAAATTCTCCTGATTTGTAAAATTGTTATTTGGGGGAAATTTTCACATAAAGGTAGTTTATATCATTGTTTTGTAAAAGTACAGTGCTGGTAGCACTATTTTGAAATTTTATGGAGATATAGAAATTTTATAAAGATATACTCGAATAAGTTAAAAATATGCTGTTGTAGAAAACTGGCGGATATTATCGCCCGCATTTTTTGTTAAGTTGAATTACCTCCAACTCAAAAAAACAAGGGCTAAAAATTAAGCCCTTGCCAACTTCAAACTTCAACAACAAGTTCCACTAAAAAATAAATCTTGTTGAGTTATGGTAAAACTATATTTATTGGTAATTTTGGCGTATATTTCCGATATTTGCGATTCAGCGGCTACATCGTGGATATTGCCGCATTTTGTACACTTAAAATGATAATGCGGAGTAATATTATTATCGTAACGCTCGGTATCATTTGGCAACCACAGCCGACAAACTAGGTTTTCTTCTTCCATTTGTCGCAAATTTCGGTATATCGTCGATTTACTTATTGACGGATGCCGCTGTTGAATAATATCGTTTATTTGAGAAACGGTCGGATGCTCCAAGCTACGCAAAACATCAAATATTATTTGCCGTTGTATTGTATTTCGCTGAATATTAACCCCTCACATTCTCAAGATAAGTTACAACTTCTTCCAAAGTTTTTTTGCCGAATAAAACTTCGTTGTCGTCAACAATTAAAGCAGGAACGCTCATAATGTTAAACTCATCTCGCAAGTTAGGAAAATACTGCAAGTTGATAGCTTCGGCAGTAACATTATCGTTTAAGATACTTATTCGCTGGGCAGCTTGCACCACATCTGGGCACATTGTACAAGATAACGAAAGCCCAATTTTTAGATTGACTTTTGGCAATTTCGCAATCCTGTTCCGCAAATCGTCCTCGATAGCTTGTCCTGGACCAGCCGCATTATAAATCGCTAAAATAAAGGATTCCAGTTCGTGTCCGCCAGGAACAGCTTGAAAACTTGCACCTGTATATTTGCCGTTTTTGTCCATAATTGCAATGGCTGGAAACAGCGTTATTTGAGATTGCAACTCGGCATTTTCGCCCACTTTTTCGATTTTCACTTCAACTTTATCTGTAAGTTCGGCAAACTCTGCCAAAAAGTTTTTAATATTGTTAGAAAGCACATCGTCCTCTTTTACGAGTGCATGAACCGCTATTTTATGCGAAGTCCGTTCCATTACATATTTAATTTGAGCAATCGATTGCTCGTCAAAAAAGGTTGTAACTTCGGGCTTTTCAACTTTGATGTTTTGCTCCGATTTTGTGTCATCGATATATTTTTCAATAGCAGTTGAGGCAATAGCACCGTCTGCCGCCGCTGTTACCAACTGTTTAAGGCGCTTTGGACGTATATCGCCAGCGGCATAAACGCCAGGTACGTTTGTCGCCATATCTTCGTTAGTGGGAATAAAGCCCATTTTGTCAAGCTCGATATGCCCTTTGAAAACGTTGCTCAAAGGTTCGTAGCCGACAAATACAAAAATACCAAAATTGTTGTCGCCCTGTTCAACATGATAATCCCAAGTTTTTTTGGTTACATTATTGATAAAACGTGCCTCTTTTAGGACGAACGTGCCTTTTGCGTAAACTATTTCGGTGTTAAAATGCACATCTATTTTGGGATGCGACAAAGCCTTATCGGCAATAGTTTTGGGACAAGTAAATTCTGGTTCGCGAGCAATTATTGTAACTTTTTTTGCGAACCTTGTTAAAAATACGGCTTCTTCGGCGGCGGCAAAACCTGCACCAATTACAAAAACATTTTTATCGGTAAAAAATTCGCCGTCGCAAGTAGCACAATAAGAAATTCCCCTGCCAGCAAATTCTGCTTCGCCCTCGAAACCTAGCTTGCGCGGTCTTGCACCAGTTGCAATAATTATTCCGATTGCCTTGTAAACCTCGTTTACGTGAGTACGCAACTCTTTTATTGGCTTGGTAAAATCCACGCTGACAACTTCATCCGAGACAAACTCCACGCCAAAATTTGTGGCTTGTTTTTTCATGTCATCCGATATGGCTGGACCGCTAGTTACCAAAATTCCAGGATAATTTACAACTTCCGATGTAATCCTTATTTGTCCACCTATATCCATTCGCTCTATTACGAGTGTTCGTAATTTTGCACGACCTGCATATATTGCAGCCGTCAAACCAGCAGTTCCTCCGCCGATTATAATCAAATCATACAATTTTTCCATAAAATCCTCCTTAAATATAAACATTAAAACCTTGGGCTCCGCCCCCGCCTGCCGGCGGGCAGGCAAACCCGCCAGGGCGCTGCCCTGGACCCGCAAGGAACGCGTCCCTTGACCCGCATATTTTTTTATTTGCTAGGGTAGTTTTAGGTTAAATTTACCTTAATGATACTTGGTATTAAATACTAAAGAATATTATCATAAAAAATTTTTTGTGTCAAGTTTATTAAACATTTTGATTATTAAAATGTCTCAAAATTTTAATGATATAACGTAGGGGCGGATATTATCCGCCCGTAAGCCATTGAATTGGCATTAAACATTTTGAGTTTGCACAATAAGCAAAGTGCCGTCCATAATGGTAATTTGGGCAAAATCGCCGATAATTTTATTGCTAATTCCTTTTGAAAAGCAATTAAAAAGTTTGTCGTTATTTAGTGGATATTGCAAACCTTTTGCGGTAATTCCAGTTGCGGACACGGTTAATGGCAACAGCGAAACGGTTTCGCCGTCTTTTTTGCTGATTGAGCAACTGTTAAAGTTTTCGCCTAAAATTTTTATTTTGGTGTTTTCGTCAACGGTTTCTATTTGCATTCCTTGAGTTAAGGCAATTTTCATAATAAAAATATTTGCAAGTTGGTGATCTATGCGACCGCCCAAACTTGCCAATAAAATTATACTGCTTGCACCAATAGCATCTGCGTGAAAAATAGCCAATTCCAAATCCGTTTGGTCTTTTTCGATGGGAAATTTTCGCTTTTGCACATGAGCATATTTTTCAAGCCAAATATCTTCAGCGGAATCAAAATCGCCTATTATAAAATCTGGCACAATATCCAGTTCCAAAAAATAGACTAATCCGCCATCGCAAGCTATAATATAATCGCAAAGTTCCAGTTGCGTTTGCAAAAATTTAAGATTGGTAATTATTCCGTTTGCGACTATTGCCACTTTTTTGGGCTTTTTTGTTCGTTTTAATATCGGCATTTTATCTCCTTATCGTAAAGCACGGCGTTTTTTATTGCGTATTTCAAAACTTGCAAACGTTTCCAAAAAACGCTGTACGCCAAAAGAAATATCGGTTGCACCAAAAACAGAAGTTCCTGCAACCACAACATTTACGCCAGAATTTAGCACGTTGCGTAAGTTTCGCATATCTATTCCGCCGTCCATTTGAATGTCAACGTTTAAGTTGTTTTGTGAGATGTAACTTGCCAAACGTTCGGCTTTGCCAAGCGTAAACGGCAATAGCGATTGTCCGCCAAATCCAGGCTCGACAGACATCACAAGCACCATGTCAACCAGTTCTAAATATGGCATTACGGTTTCCAAAGGTGTATGCGGATTCATTACAATGCTTGGCTTTTTGCCTAGTTCGCGAATTTTCGTTATACATCTTGTTAAATATTCCTCATCTTCGGCTTGCTGGGGCGTTTCTAAATGAATGCTTAAAATATCTGCGCCTGCTTTTGCGAATGGTTCAATATATTTTTCGGGATTGCTTATCATAAGATGCACATCAAAAGGCATTTTTGTGCAACGGCGAATAGACGCAAGCACAGGCACGCCAAACGAAATATTAGGCACAAAAACGCCGTCCATAACATCAAAATGAATGTAGTGGGCTTTTGCTTTGTCAACAGCATTTATTGCAACTGCTAAATTGGCAAAATCTGCCGCTAAAATTGAAGGGGCAAGTTTGTACATTTTGTTTATCCTTTCTCCACAAGTTCCAAATAACTGGCGTAACGGCGAGCATCAATGGTTTTGCCAACCTGATTTTTTATTGCACAATCTTTTTCGGATACATGAAGGCAATCGTTAAATTTGCAGTTGCCAATCCAATTATTAAATTCTCGGAACAAGGTGGCACGTTGTAATTGTGGCAAATTGGGCGGTTCTAGCGAAGAAAAGCCTGGCGTATCAATAATGTAGCCACCTTGATTTAGTGGTATAAATTCTGTATGGCGCGTGGTGTGTTTGCCGCGCCCAATTTTTTGGCTTATTACGCCAGTTTGTAGCGTGTTTTCGGTTAATGCGTTTATTAGGCTAGTTTTGCCAACGCCCGACGGGCCCGCCAAAGCCGTTGTTTTGTTTGAAACAAAATCTGACAAAGTTGCCAAATTTAGCTGTTTTTCGGCAGAAACCGCAAATATCTCGTAACCAGCGGTTGTGTAAATTTCTTGTACTAGTTGCGGAATTTTCTTGTCAAGGTCAATTTTATTTATGCAGATAACAGCGGAAATTTGCTCATATTCCGCCTGCATAAGATACCTATCTAGCAAGGCGAAGTGCAAAGTAGGTTGTGCGGCGGCAAGCGTGATAATTACGCAATCGATGTTGGCTATCTTGGGACGATTTAGGGCATTTTTGCGTGGCAAAATTTCTAAAATTGTGCCTGTGTTATTTTCGGCAGTTGTAATGGTAACTTTATCGCCAACTATCGGAGAAACTTTATTTTTGCGGAACAAGCCGCGAGCATTGCAAATATAAGAAACATTGTCAACGTTTACAGTATATTGACCAGCCACGCCTTTTACAATAGTGCCGATCATTGTATTAGCAACGAAAAATCAATGCTTTCGCTAAACATTAAATGTTCCGAATCGTCAGCATTAACCGAAAAAATTAAAAATTGCGCAAGCCCAGTTCCCGAAACATTGATAGAAAGCGGAAAATTAACTACAGGCACTTCGTAATTTGTAATTAACCGTGCGGGATTTCCGTCTTCCGATTGCAAAATACGCAAATGTACGGTTTCTGTGCCATCGGGAACAGACCATAAGTTTACTACAAGAATAGCGTTTGCCGGGTCAACTGGTTGTACAGGCGGCGGAGTAGGTTCGGGAGTTGGCTCTGGCTCGGGAGTTGGTTGCGGCGTTGGCTCGGGAGTTGGTTCTGGAGTTGGCTGTGGCGTAGGCTGCGGCGTTGGCGTTGGAGCAGGTAAATCTGCGCCAGTGCTGATTACCAAATCGACAACTTCTCCAACTGCTGTTGGCGTTTGCGGTGCTATCGATTGCGCCGAAACTGTGCCTTCTGCAAACATTGTGTTGGTTTGCCTGGTTATATTTCCCAAAATTAAGCCAGTTTCTTCGATAAAATCTAGTGCGGCATCTTCAAACATTCCAATAAAACTTGGCATTGCAAACGGAGCATCTGTTGGCGGCAAATCGTCAACCTCTTCTGTTTCTGCGCCAGTGCTAATGTGCAAAATTACCACTTGATAATGTTCGACCGTTTCGCCAGGCGATGGTTCGGTTTCAAAAACTATTCCTTCGGGAATTTGATTATTTTCGTGCGGGCGTATTTCTACCTCCAAGCCACGAGCCTCTAAATATTCGATGGCTGGTTCTTGTTCGGTATAAATAACATCGGGCATATCAAAATAAATGCTACCCAAGCTGATTACCACGTGCAACGGAGTTGTCGGCGAAATGCGGCTTTCTTCGGGCAACAAATTTTGTTCGATTATAACGCCGTGTTCGTGCTGTTCGTCAAATTCCCAAGCTACCGCAATCAGCGTTAAATCGAGAGGATCGGTTATTGCGGTGGCTTGCTCCATGGTAAGCCCAACAACATTTGGCACTTCGATAAGCGGAACATTAAATATATTGTACATTACAAGGCTAATTACGGTAATTATAGCCACCAAAACAAAAGCAGCACCAAAAGCAGCAAAAACCATTTTCCGCTCGGTTTTTTTGTCGCCGCCGTAAGTTGGAGATGTATCGGGATTGCGGTTCATTTCGTTGCGGATGCTTTCTAGTTCTTCTGGGCTAATTTCGACAGTGGGCGAATCGTTCAAATTAAAGGTTGGCACAAAATCCACGTTATTTATTGCACTTTTCAAATCGCGGTACATATCTTCTATTGCTGTGTAGCGCTTTACGGTAGATTTTTCGGTTGCTTTACAAATTATATGTGCAAGTTTATCAGATATATTTGGGTTAATTGTTTGCGGATTAGGAAACGGATCGTTTATATGTTTAAGTGCAATCGAAACGACAGTATCGCCATCATAAGGCAACGTGGCGGTAGCCATTTCAAACATGGTAATTCCTAGCGAATAAATATCGCTTTTGTGGTCGACAAAACCACCACGGGCTTGTTCGGGCGAAAAATAATGAACACTGCCCATCGAGTTTGCGTTACTGGTAAGAGTAGAAACTTTGGCGACTCGGGCAATACCAAAATCGGCAATTTTAACAATGCCGTCTTGATTGACAAGTATATTTTGCGGTTTAATATCACGGTGGACAATATCATTTTTATGAGCATTAAGCAAACCTTCGGCAATTTGGATAGCGACATTTAAGGTAGTATCGTCGTCAAAAGGGGCTTTTTTTGCAATTAGTTCTTTTAGAGTATTGCCGTGAATATATTCCATAACAATGTAACGTAAAAGGTCGTCTTCGCCGTAATCGTGAACTTTGACGATATTAGCATGAGAAAGCCCAGCAACAGATTGAGCTTCTTTATAAAAGCGTTCGATGTAGCCATCTTCGAGGTCTTCACGCATAATTTTGAGAGTAACTTGCCTATCTAATCTAGTATCTAAAGCGCGGTATACAATAGCCATGCCGCCAGTTCCGAGGTGTTCTTGTACTTCGTAACGGCCGCTTACCATACTTCCATGCTCTAATTTCAAAAAATCACGCTCCTTTGGCTGTGTGCAACACACAGAAAATAATTAGGGGCATTTTACAACAATAACCGCAATATTATCAGCGCCGCCACGTGCATTGGCAGCGGTAATAAGCGAAGTAGCGGGATCGGGTCGAGTGTTAATCAAATGTTTAATTTCGTCATTCGATAGCATGGTATAAAGACCATCCGAGCAAAGCAAAATACTGCTATCTGGTAATACTTCAAAAACATAGCCGTCAACCAGCATATCGGGGCTAACGCCCAAAACTTTTGTAAGCACGTTACGTCTTGGGTGGTTTACAGCTTGTTCTGGAGTTATTTGACCCATTCTAATCATCTCATTTACATAAGAATGATCTGTTGTAAGCTGAAATATATTATCTTTGGTGATTTGGTACGCGCGACTGTCGCCAATATGGACAATATTACATTTATCTTCGCAAATAGTGCAAGCAGTTAAAGTAGTACCCATTCCCTTGTAGAGAGGGCTACTATTAGCTTTCGATCTAACGCCAATATTGGCAGTATAAGCGGCCGAAGTAAGCATATCTAAAACTTCATCGCAGGGCAAACGATAGGACGAATCGCCCGACTGAATATGCCCACAAAAATAGGTAATAGCCTCGCTGCTGGCTACTTCGCCAGCTTTATGCCCGCCCATTCCGTCGGCTACTATAAACAGATTAGCCAAAGAACCAATCGAATGCGATGAAGCAAAAATAGAATCTTGGTTTATAGAGCGCATCTTGCCTACGTCAGTTTTGGCAAAAACCTCTAACATCAAATCACCTCTTGAGTTGTTATTGTAACATTACAAAAATATTATAACATTATTTTATTTACATTACAAATTTTTTTATAAAAAATAAAACTTGACACAATGCAAAAAATTTGTAATACTGTTCTTGTAAGATTATTAACCTATTTTTAGGAGGAATTATTATGAAAAAGTTTTTTGCGGTTGCATTTGGGCTATTTTTGACTTTAGCCGTGTCAACCACTATGTTTGCAAGTAACGTGCCTTCGGCTAACGATTTACTTGCAACTGCCGAGCAGCAATGGTTAGATGCTGGCTCTATGCACACAATAACCAACTCGAATGCTACGTTAAACCTAGATTTTTTTGGCGAAGTTTTTACTCTAACCATGATTCAATCGGCTAATATGGCGCAAGTCAACGAGCCAACCCTGGAAATGCGAGTAGAAGTTGAAACCATAATCGATGGATTAGAAGAACTGTTTCCTACCGATAATGTACCTTCCGTTTCAATATTTTACGTTGTAGACGATATGCTATACATTTATTACGAAGACATCGGTGCATGGGAAACGCTAGATATACCGCTAGAAATAACCGAACTTTTAGCCGAGCAATCCGTTGAAACCGCCTTTGACATTGCTTTCGAAACAGTAATAAGCGAAACCGTTACACCAAACCCAAACGGCGGCTTTGACATCGAATTATCAGTGCTTTCCGCAGCATTAGAAGAAACTGTAAACGAAACAGTAGCCAGCCTAGGAATGTTCGCTTTAGGCGATGTGTCAATAGCAATGCCCACCGAAACAATCAAAATCTACATAACAATCGACGAAGATGGCAACCTATCCGACATCAACCTGCAATTTGACTTTACAATAAATTATCTCGGTTTTATCACGGTAAATACAACTTTGCAGCTGTCAACCGAAGTTTTACAAATTGGCAACGTTACCATCGAAAGACCTGCTGGACTGTAAATATTAAAGCTGTTAGTATTGCCCCTTGTTATATTTTTTCAGAAAATATAGCAGGGGGCTTAAAATTTTATTTTAATTAAAAATGAATGTTGTCAAATTATATTTTAGTCAACCTATAATTTCAATTTTTTGCTTAATCCGCCGTTGCTGTATCTGTCGAATGCGTGGAAACATTACTCGTGGGAACATTATTTTGCGAGTTGTTCATAACCCAAGGTGCAAGATATATAAAAACAGCTATTAAAATTGGAGTTATAATTGCACCTATTATAAAGTTACGCAAATTTTTATATGCCTGTGTGTTTTCTTTTTTTGCCTCTGTGT
>WRKG01000266.1 GCA_009778185.1 Bacillota bacterium | reverse complement strand
CCCCTACGGTTGGCAATTTGTAGGGGCGGACCCGCCTGCTGGACGGGCAGGTATTATCCGCCCACTTTTTTCAAATCCGCAATTTTTTCCAAATCAACAATTTTTTCCAAATCAACAATATTTTCCAAACCAACAATTTTTTCCAAAATCCTAAATATTACAACATTTTGCAACATTACATTTTTTACAAAATATTTACTTGACATCTTATCAAAAATAGTGTATGCTAAAATTGAATTAAAAAAAAATGCGGGTCAAGGGCGCGCGCGTCCTTGCGGGGTTTGGGGCAGAGCCCCAAGGTTTTGAATTGAAAATGGAGGTAATTTTATGATAGCTTTGATAACTGGCGGAACAAGTGGGATTGGCTTGGCAACCGCAAAATTGTTGCTTGAACAAGGTCATACTGTTATAGTAACTGGAAATAATTCGATACGAATTGAACGTGCCAAAAAAGAAATGACCGAAAATGCACTTGTTTTACAGGCAGATACTGGCTCGTTGGAGGATAGTAAACGGCTTGCTCAAAAAGTTAAAGAAAAATTTGGCAAGTTAGATGCCGTTTTCCTTAATTCTGGCTTGTCCAAAATAATACCGCTCGGCTCTGTGCGCGAATCAGATTGGGATATGCTTTTTAATGTCAATACAAAAGGACAGTTTTTTGTACTGCAAAGTTTGTTGCCACTAATCGAAATCGGTGGCTCGGTTGTGTTTACCGTTGGCGTTGGCGTAAAAAAAGGCGTTGAGGGCGGTTCGCTTGTTTCGGGCAGTCGCGGCGCTTTGCTTGGGATGATTCCTTCGCTGGCTGTAGAACTTGCTCCGCGAAGAATCCGCGTAAATGCAATATCGCCTGGTGTTGTCGATACGCCTGTTTGGTCAAAATTGGGATTGCCCGACGAAGTTATTAAAAGTATGTTCGATTTGCAAGCAAAAAATATCCCGCTTGGCAGAGTCGCCCACGCAGAAGACATCGCTCAAATGGCTGCTTTCCTGCTATCGGATGCCTCTAGTTACATTACTGGTCAAAATATTACTGTCGCTGGCGGTATGGACGTAGTTTAGGAAGTGATAAAATGGAAATAGTTACACAATTATCCACCGAGTTATCCTTGAAAGTTGGTCAAGTGCAAAAAACCATCGAACTAATCGACGACGGCAACACAATCCCGTTTATTGCCCGCTATCGCAAGGAAGTTACAGGCTCGTTGGATGACGAACAGTTGCGACAATTACACGAACGTCTGATTTATTTGCGTAACTTGCAAGATAAAAAATCGCAAGTCTACAACTTGCTACAAGAACAAAATAACTTGACTGACGAACTTGCGGCGGCTCTAAATTTGGCGACAACTTTAACCGAAATTGAAGATATTTACCGCCCGTATCGTCCAAAACGCCGAACGCGCGCCACAATCGCCGAAGAAAAAGGCTTGGCTCCGTTGGCAGATATTTTATTTGCACAAAATTTGTCAACTTCTATTGAAGAAACCGCCGCAAATTTTATCGACCCAGAAAAGGGCGTTTTAACCGCACAAGATGCCATCGACGGCGCAAATGATATTATTGCCGAACGCATATCGGACGACACAAATTGCCGAAAGTGGGTTCGCAACATAACTTGGCAAGAGGGTTTTATAAATTCCGCGAAATCCGCCAAAAAAGCGGACGCAAAAGATTCTCCCAAAAAAGACGATAAAATCGGCGTTTATGATATGTACGCCGAATTTTCCGAGCCAATCCGCAAAATTGTTGGACATCGCATATTGGCGTTAAATCGCGGCGAAAAGGAAAAACAGCTGAAAATAACCATCGAAGCACCAATCGAAAAAATTCAGGCGGGCTTGGAAAAACGGCTGCTTAAACCCGAAAGCCCAAAAACCGAGCAATTCATAATATCCGCAATATTGGACAGCTACAAACGTTTGACCGCGCCAGCCGTTGAACGTGAAATTAGAGCAACTTTAACCGAACAAGCCGAAGAAGGCGCAATCAGAGTATTTAGCGAAAATTTGCGGCAACTTTTAATGCAACCGCCGATAAAAGGGCGTGTAGTTTTGGCAATCGATCCAGGCTTTCGAACGGGCTGTAAATGGGCAGTTGTGGACGAAACGGGCAAAGTGCTAGAAACTGGCGTTGTTTACTGCACAATCGGCACAAATACCGCACCGTCCAAATTGGAGCTGAAAAAGCGGATTGACAAATACGCCGTAAATTTAATTGCAATCGGCAACGGAACAGCATCTCGTGAAACGGAGCAAGTTGTCGCGGAACTTATCCAAGAAAACACCCTTTCTGTGCAGTACATTATCGTAAATGAGGCTGGTGCATCGGTTTATTCCGCCTCAAAACTGGGCGCGGAGGAATTTCCCCATTTTGACGTGGCGTTACGTAGTGCGGTTTCTATCGGGCGGCGCTTGCAAGATCCGCTTGCCGAACTTGTCAAAATTGATCCCAAAAGTATCGGCGTTGGACAATATCAGCACGATATGAATCAAAAACAGTTGGGAGAAACGTTATCTGGAGTTGTGGAAAGTTGCGTTAATAAAGTTGGCGTAGATTTGAACACGGCATCGCCCAGTTTGCTTGCGTACGTTGCTGGGATAACTCCGAGCGTTGCAAAGCAAATTTTGCTGTACCGAGAAGAACATGGCAAATTTACCGAACGCAAAGAGTTATTGCAGGTAAACAAATTGGGCAAAAAAGCCTTTGAGCAGTGCGCAGGATTTCTCCGCATTCCCGACAGCACAAATCCGTTGGATAATACCGCTGTTCACCCAGAATCATACGCTATCGCCGAGCAATTTTTGGCATTGCAAACAGAGGACACAATCGAAAAAATAGCCGAACAACTGGCAGTCGGTTTGCCAACTTTGCAAGATATTGTACAAGAACTAGCCAAGCCAGGCCGCGACCCGCGCGAAGATTTACCTCCGCCATTGCTCCGCAGCGATGTACTCGAGTTAAAAGATTTACAAGAGGGCATGGAACTAAAAGGAACAGTCCGCAATATTGTTGATTTTGGCGCGTTTGTCGATATTGGCGTTCACCATGACGGGCTAGTTCACATTTCTCAAATGTCAAATAAACGCATTAAGCATCCCCTGGAAATTGTCGGCGTTGGCGATGTTATAACCGTAAAAGTGATGTCTGTTGACTTTAGCCGAAGTCGCATTGCTCTTACAATGAAACTTGGGTAAAATTTGGGATATTTTATAACAAAAGGTTTACATAAACGGACGACTGTTTCGGTCGCCCGTTTTTATAAACCCGCATTACTCCGTTATATCGTATATATTTTCGTCAAAACGAGCCATTCGCAAAACTGTACCTTCAACAGCGTTTACGTAAACAATATACCGAACCATTTCGTGCATTATTTCAACTTCGAAAGTGTACAATCCGTCGCCGATAAACAGCATTGTATGAGATATTGCTCCAAATCCCAAAAAATCAAGTGCAACAATTTCTGCTTCGCTTTCCGAGATTATGGAATCATCGTTATTTAGCAATTCTTGTAGTTGTGCACGTAAATCTGCTAATTCTGCTGCTAAACTTTCGGTTAACTCTTCTTCGTGTTGTGCGGGCGGAGTTTGCTGTACATTTTGCTGTGCTTGTTGCATCGGTTGCATTTGCTGTGTTTGCATTTGCGAAAATAAAAATATAATTATTACAATCAACACGATAAATACTAGTGTAAATAATATCGATAATATTATTACTGCTTTTTTCATATTAAATCTCCTTTTTATTTTGATACAGCTGTTTTACTTGCGTTTGGCTTAATGTAATCATTTTGCTAATTCCTCAAAAGCCTTAATATGCCTTTTTAGAATTTTATCCGCTACTAAATCCAAAATAAAATCATTAGCATTTTTATTTTCGCCAATCGTTGCTACAGCTTGAGAAAAATTTGAATTAACTTCTTTAATGTCAACTTGATTTTTCATATTAAACCTCCTTTTTAGTTTATGGCAATGCAATAGATGTCAAATCTATCTCTAATCCGCCTTGCGTTTGCAGAGGAGCAAGCAATGATTGGCTAGGAAGTAAAGTTTCGCCTAACGAGCAAAGCACTTCGTTGCTGTCTTGTTCTATTTGCCAAAACTCGGTAATGGGCGAAGTTGCGTACAATTTTGTGAGTATGTGCTTGTCTTCTGCCTCATTGCCTTTAGACCAAACTTCTATTATTAAATCTGGACAACCTGCAATTTTGTATGTGCTAAAATGTTTTTGATATTTGTTATTATGAAATATCATATAATCGGGTTGTATATATCGTTTTGCTTTTAGTTCCGCTTGCGGCAAAAATTTTTCGTTTACGTTTACCAATTCAAATGGCGGAGATTTATCGAAACAGCCGTAAGTTCCATTGTAAACCAAAGCATTGTTTTCTCTGTATTTAATCAATTTATTGGATAATATTTCGGATATATATTTTACGGATAACATATCGCCTATTCTTTCCAAAATTTCCCCATGGCGGGGAAATACTGCCATTTCTTGATAGTGCATTTTGGTAATTCCTTTCTACTATAGCGAATATTACTGCAAAACCGTTTCAAATAGCAAAAGTTCGCCCAAACCGCCGATAAAAACATCGTACAGCAAATTATTATTGGCTATTGTGAACATAAATATCATTTGCCCATTGGTAATTTCCATTGAGCCGTTGGTTATTTCGCCGCCGCCTGTATGAGAAAGCGCAATGTTTACCGCTTGTGTCCAATTTATGCTGTTTTCCAAAATTTCCTCGCGGTGATAAATCATTACATCGCCAGTGTTTGAATCGATTGCCAAATAATATCTTGTGTTTTCGTGAGATATTTCTATCCGATAAATATCTAAATTGTAATCGTTGAATAATCCGACAAGTTCGCCACCGCCAACTGCGGCTAAAGCTATATCTCGGGCTTGCGTTGCCGAAATTTCGCCCAATTCATTGGATAAATCCGATAAATCCACTAATTCCGAAAGTTCCGCAAAATTTTCACGATAAACCACCGCTTGCGGAGAAAACGCCAAAACCGATCCCGAAAAAAATACGGTCGACAAAATTATAATTGTAAAAAAAACCGCTTTTTTTATGTTGCCATAATTGTTGTTGTTGCTCATAATTGCCGACATCCTAATTTTAATGCCACGTTTTCCGCCGTAAAAGCAAGTTGACAAAGATGTGCTTTTTTTGCCTTTGTTGCCTATCATTTCCATGATAAGCTCGGCGTAAAATTGTCGATTTGCGCTGTCGTTATTTTGCAAAACTGCCAAAACAGCGGCATCACAAGATGCCTCGCAATCGGCTTGCATTGCACTGTTCATTAGATAAATAACAGGATTAAACCAGTGCATTGCAGTAACAAAAATTGTCAACAGCTTTACATACAAATCGCCGCGCCGATAATGTACTAATTCGTGGCGGAAAATAAGTTCTAGTTCATCGTTGTCAAAATGTTTGTTGGGCAATAAAATTGTGGGCTTAAAAAAGCCGACCAACATGGAAGTTGCAACAAAATCACATTGTTTTACAGCTATTTTGCTGTGCAACTGCCGCAAAATAGATAAAGTGTTTTCGTCGGTTATTGGCTCGCTCCAGCGGCGGATAAACCTAGTAAACTGAAGATATTTCCACATATGATAAACGAAAATAGCAACCGCAACCACAAGCCAAATAATAGCAATAACATCGGCAAAGTTTAGCACTGCACTAGAACTACTGTAATCGAGAGAGGTTTCCAAAGTTGGCGGCGGAGCAAAAGTTGACGGCTGTGCAAAAGGTACGGTTGACGGAACTTCTATTGTAAAAAGTCCGTTGCCAATTTTTGGGCGAATTGGTATAGCTAATCCAACCAAAATAATTATCCAAGCAAAGTAACGCAAGCGTGCAGGAATTTTTATCAAAAAGCTAGCCGCCAAAAATCCCAGTATTATCAAGGACATAGTTAATGATACAATTAAAAATGATAACATCATTCTCCCTGCTCTCTAAGCCATTTTTTGAGTTCGGTTAAATCTTTTTTGGATAAATTTTTGCCGTCGCACATGGTTTTTATTAGGCTGCCAACCGAGTTACCTCTGTAGCGAGCAATAAAATCGCCTGTTTCTACGTTCATGTATTCTTCTTCGGTGATTATTGGCGTGTAATTGCGTTCGCGCCCAACTCGGCTGCTGTCTAAAAAACCCTTTTCCATTAGACGCACCAACATTGTTAGCACGGTTTGCGGTTTCCAACTGTTGTTGGGTTCTAAATGTTCCATAATTTCGTTGGTTGTTATTGGCGGTTCGTTTTGCCAAATAATTTTCATAAGTTCAAATTCTGAATCTGGTAATCTTTTTACAATCATTTGTATTGCTCCTTGTCATTCATAATGTGTCCACATTCGCAAGATTTTGACTATTCCCTCGTATTCTACATTGTTTTCGTCAACCAAATGTTCGGTGTTTGGTAAAATTTTATATACCAATCGGTGCTGTTTATTTAGCCGCCTAGAATAATATCCTGCCAAATCATTTTCAAGTTTTTCGTAGTCTGGCGGATATTTTAACGGATTGTTTTTTAGAATTTCAATTAAAAATTCAAATTTTTCTAAAAGTGGAGATTGTTTTAAGTAGCGAAACTCTTTCCTCGCCTTGTTAGATACTAATATTTTATACATCTGCAAACAACTCCTCTATAGAAATGCAATCTTCAAGCGGTTCAGCATCGCTTTCCAATATAGATTCCACCATTCCAGGAATAGAATACAAGTACATTGTTTCAAGCATTCCGCTCCATTCCTGTTTATTAACCAAAATTACCTCGCCGTCATCTGTTACTATTGATGCAGTTTCGTCATGTTTCACAACCGAGTTGACAATATTGTCAAAATTTTTGCGTGCCGAGTTAATCGTAAAATGTTGCATATTTTTTTCCCCTTTCAATAATTAAATGATTACAATTACATTCTACAACAGTCTTTTGTAATTGTCAATAAAAATTTTCAACCAAACTGAATATAAAGAATAAATTCATTAAGCATGGTATACAAAGCGATAGCAAAAATTAACGCCGCAAAAAATATAATTGTGCGTACAACAAAGAGGGCGACGCGTTTTTGCTTCGCCCCCATTGATTTTTTTTGTTTTGGAAGTTTTCTTATAGATTTTCTGGCTTTAGCTAAATCGAAATCGTCTTCTATAAAAGTTTGGCTGTATTTGTTCATGCTGCTACCTTAGTTTGAAATATGATACTTTTTCTTTTAGCAATTCTGCTTGGTGGTTAAGTTCTTCCGAGACGGATGAAGTTTCTTCGGCAGTTTGGCTATTAGATTTTACAATTTGCGTTATATCCGAAACATTGGCGTTTACCGTTGCAATGGATTCCAGTTGGTTATCGGAAATCTCCAAAATTAACGTCATTATATTGCTAATTTCGTTAATTGCATTGGATATATTTTCAAAGGACGAAACAACTTCTTCGGTTGCGTGCAAGCCGTCTTTTACGCTGTTGGATGATTCCTCAATTAAGTTAGTTGTATCGGCGGCAGACTGTTGACTTCTGACCGCCAATGTGCGAACTTCGTCAGCTACAACGCTAAAACCTTTGCCATGTTCGCCCGCACGAGCCGCTTCAACCGAGGCATTTAACGCAAGCAAATTTGTTTGAAACGCAATAGATGTTATTGCACTAATAATTTTGGATATTCCCTCACTGGATGCTCTAATTTTGGTCATTGCGTTGGTCATAATTTCGACGGATTCGTTGCCAGCGGCAGTGTAATCTTGGGAACTTTTAACGCTTGAGGTTGCGGTCAATGTATTTTGGTTTGCCTCGTTGGCTTTTTTGTAAATTGCCTCAACGCTATCATTTAGGGCGTAAATTGAGTTTGCCTGTTGCTGCGAACCGTTCGACAAATTCATTGCGTACTGGGATATTAAATTGGCTTTTGCAAGCACTTCATCAGACGCATCTTGTATTTCGCCCATCGTTCTGCTTAATGTGCTGATAATATTTTGCATAGCTTGCTGAACTTCCTTGTAAACGCCGACAAAATTATTTTTCACCGAGATATTTAGGTTGCCAGCAGCAATATCTTGCAAATCTTTAGATATTTCTTCTATATAATCTAGTGTAATTTTGGTTGTATTGTTTAGCATATTTTTTACATTTTCGAAAGTGCCGTTGTAAGTTTCGGTTATGTAGGCTTTTTCAAAATTGCCAGAGCTAATTTCCGACAAAGAAGTTTCGATTGCCAAAAGCGGTTTTTCAACGTGAACTATAAGCATATTTATTTCTTTAGCTAAATCAACCCAACTGCCCTCAAATTTGTTTTCGTGAACCCGAACAGTCAAATCGCCGTTTGATGCACTATTTGCCACTATCGAAACCGATTGTTGCAGATTTTTTAAGGTATGTATTATATGTTGCAGCGAGTTGCTTAAAACAATGCGTTTACCTGGCAATTTGTTTACTTTTAAGTTAAAATCGCCAAATGCAACTTTTTCTACGCTATTGATAAAATATAACATATCTTCAACAAAAGTATCGATAACGGAGTTAATTTCCAAAGTTAAATTTTTGAAATCGTTCTTAAATTTATCGGAATTTATGCGCCATTCAATATCTCCTTCTTTGGAGAATTTATTGTTAAACATTCCAATTTCTTCGGATATAGCTTTTACGTTGATAACGATTGCATTGATAGAGTCCGCTAAAGTACGCAATTCTTCGCCAGCAAAAGTTGGTGGCAAATGGTTTGTTTGCAAATTTCCCCGAGAAATTTCTTTTGACCATTTAGTAAGCCATTTTATTGGCTTTGTTATGCGGTTTGCCACAAAAATTAGCATAATAAGTGCCAAAATTATTCCAACAATAGCAAACGCAATCATACCGATAGTAGTTCGCGCAAATGCCGCTTGCATTTGTTCCAAAGAAATTGCCGACAAAATAGCACCAATCGGCTGCCCGTTAGAATCCAAAAACGGAACATAAACCGCACTATAAGCATGACCCAAAACCGTGATTTCGCCCAAATAATGTTGCCCTTGCACCATTACAGCTTGAAAAACTTCAGGTTCCATAACCAAGCCAGTAAACCGCGTATTATCAATAAGAGAAGTTGTAACTGCGGTATTTCCAATAAAAATTGCAAACTCTGCAAGATAATATTCTTGCAATACCTCCATATATTCTTCCGAATCCCAACGTATGCCAGTCGCCAAAAATCCGATTATCTCGTCATCATAAGTATGAACTGGCGTAACAGAAATTGTGGCAAGTTGCATTGACGGAGTAGAACCCGTAAAAGTAACAGTGTTTCCAGCGGCAAGTTCTGGAAAGTACCAATTACCCGCTATCGAATCGCCCACAGCATCATCGTAAGTACGCAATAAAACCGTTCCATTGGCATCGGCAACAGAAAAAAATGATGCCGCAATGGCTGCGTTAGTCGATTGCAAAATAAGATTATTCAAGGCATCCAAATCACCAGTTTCTAATGCGTCAACAAAGTGCTGGTTACTTGCCAGCGATTCTGCAACTACTGGCGCAATAAATGAGACGTATTCAATTTCGCTCAACAAAATATTTGTGGTAATTTGCACCTTTTGAGTAGTCAAATCGTTGGAAAGCGAAGTAAATTGGTACAAGCCAAAAATAATCAGCAAAGCCGCCAATCCGATAAAAATCGGAAGAGTAAACAGAATGATTTCCCCTTTAACGTTTAATTTCATGAAACTAACCTCCCTTTTTATATATGCAATATTTAGTGGATATTATCCATTTGTTCTTCGTCAGTTTTTGTGCCAAATAATTTAATGGCAAGTATACTAAAAGCAATGTTAGCAACAGTTGCAAGAATAGTAGCGACAACGTGAATGCTAATGAGATTAGCGAGGTTAGGGTCGTGGTCTTGAATTATCGGAAATGTATCGATTACTTGCCCAAAAACTCCAGTTGTGTCATCTAAAAAAAGTTCGATGGCGGTGGCATCAATGGTGCTTAAAAACAGCAACAATGCAAAAACGCCAACAAAGGTAAATGCCAAAAAAAATATTGTAAAGAATATTTTGGTCAAAATTTTGTGTCCACCTGCACTGTACAAAAACAGTAGCAAATGGATAAATCCGTAAATTACAAACGGAATAGTTGCTATAGCCCGTGTAATAACATTAAGCGCATTGTCAAGAACATAAGCATGGGCAATGGCATCTTCGTAAGCTGGCGAAACTATTGTAATAGCAACAAAAACTAAAGCTACAATAGCAGCAACCTCGAATATACCAAAAATTGGTATCGATATAAGTTTGAATTTAAGAGTTGACAAACTTTTACCTCCTCAACAAAAACCACTCAATATTTTAATTAGACTTTCGTCTAAAATCAAATAATTTATTTAACTATTTTTTACTGTTACAATTTTAACATACAATTTTCATTTTGTAAAATATTTTATTATAAAATTATAGAATGGAAAATATTGCATATTGTATGGGATTTTGGTATAATGGAATTACAAATCATATTCTAGGAGGGAATCTGCAAATGAAAGGAATCATTTTAGCGGGCGGAAAAGGTACGAGGCTTTACCCGTCAACAAAAACAGTTTCAAAGCAATTATTGCCAATATACGACAAACCGTTAATTTATTATCCATTGTCGGTGCTTATGTTGGCACATATAAAAGATATTTTAATAATATCCACGCCAGAAGATACGCCAAATTATCAACGATTATTAGGAGATGGTTCGCAAATTGGCATAAACATCGAATACGTTGTACAAGAACAACCGCGCGGGCTTGCAGAAGCCTTTATTTTGGGCGAACAGTTTTTGGCAAAAGGCGAACAAACTGGCTGCTGTCTTATTTTGGGCGATAACGTTTTTTATGGTCAAATGTTTAGCAACTTGCTAACTCACGCAAAAAATCAAGTAAAACAAGGCGGAGCCGCAATATTTGGTTATCCAGTAACTAATCCGAGCGAATTTGGCGTTGTTGCGTTTGACAAAAACGACAAAGTAACATCTATCGAAGAAAAGCCAAAATTTCCTAAATCACATTATGCTGTACCTGGGCTGTATTTTTACGATAACGATGTTGTCAATATTGCCAAAAATGTCAAGCCGTCCGAGCGCGGCGAAGTGGAAATTACCGCTGTAAACGACCACTATTTGCAACAAAATAAATTATACGTTACTCTAATGGGTCGCGGAATGGCTTGGCTAGATACTGGCTCTGCTGACCGTATGCTAAAGGCAGCGGCGTTTGTGCAAAGTGTTCAAGAAATGCAAGGCTTTTACATATCTTGTATCGAAGAAATTGCTTGGCGCAACCATTTTATCGACACCGAACAATTTTTGCGGCTCGGCAACGAAATGAAAATGACCGATTACGGTCAATATATTTTGGAAATTGCAAAGGAGCAAGCATAATGAAAGAGATGAAAGAAATGAAAAATATTTTAGTAACAGGCGGAGCAGGTTTTATTGGAGCAAACTTTGTACATTTTATGCTCCAAAAAAAGCATCGCATAATAAATTTGGACGTTTTAACGTACGCTGGCAATTTGGACAATTTATCGGAAATATCCAATCCGTTATACACGTTCATAAAGGGCGATATTTGCGATAAGAACCTACTTTCCAAAATTTTTGCGGAACACGAAATTGACACAGTCGTGCATTTTGCGGCGGAATCTCATGTTGATCGTAGCATTACTGGTCCAGAAATTTTTATCCAAACCAACGTAAACGGCACTTTCAACTTGCTAGAGGTTGCCAAGCAAAATTGGAAACTTTTTCCAGCCGACAACAGCAACCGAGAATTTAAGCCAAACGTACGATTTTTGCAGGTTTCCACCGACGAAGTTTACGGTGCATTGGGCAAAACGGGACTTTTTACCGAAGAAACGCCGCTTGCTCCCAATTCGCCATATTCCGCCTCAAAAGCCAGCGCAGATATGTTTGTGCGAGCATACGGCGAAACTTTCGGATTGCCCGTTAATATTACACGTTGCTCCAACAATTACGGTGCGTACCAATTCCCCGAAAAGCTGATTCCGCTGATGGTTACAAACGCTTTGCGGGATATTCCGTTGCCAGTTTACGGAAAAGGCGACCAGGTACGGGATTGGCTACACGTTTCGGACCATTGTTCGGCAATTTATGCGGTGCTAACCAAAGGCAAGGTTGGCGAAGTTTACAATATTGGCGGCAACAACGAAAAGCAAAATATCGAAGTTGTAAAAAATATCCTGCAAATATTGGGCAAACCCGAAACCCTAATAAAATACGTACAAGATCGCCCTGGCCACGACAAACGTTACGCAATAGATAACTCCAAAATAACCGCACAATTAGGTTGGCAACCGCAACTAACCTTCGAAGAAGGAATCGCCAAAACCCTAAAATGGTACGTTGACAACCAAACTTGGACAAATCGCATAATTTCAGGCGAATATAAAAATTGAATTTAACTTAAAATCAAAAATTGAATTTAGATTAACAACAAAAATAAAAAAATGTGCGGGTCTGGGTACGCGTACCCAGCGGGTTTGGGCAGCCTGTCCGCCGGCAGGCGGGCGCCCAAGGTCCTGGAGGGTGAAAATGAAAATTTGGGCAAATAGGCTTGATCGTGCTTTCGAGCGGCATCAAGAGGAATATGAGAGGGCGGCTTTGCGTGTTTTGCGTTCTGGTTGGTATGTTTTGGGAAAAGAAGTTGACAATTTTGAACAGAGTTTTGCAAAATACGTTGGTGCAAAGTTTTGTGTAGGTTTGGCAAGCGGATTGGATGCTTTATGGATGGCGTTTAGAATGCTAAAAATTGGCGCAGGCGATGAAGTTATTGTGCAAGCGAATGCTTATATTGCTTGCGTTATGGGAATAACCATGAGCGGTGCAACGCCAATTTTTGTCGAACCGAACGAATACTTTAATTTGGATGTTACGAAAATCGAAAAGGCAGTAACCGCTAAAACGAAGGCAATTTTGGCGGTTCATTTGTATGGGCAATCCTCGGATATGTTGGCAATCAACGAAATTGCCAAAAAACACGGCTTGTACGTTGTTGAAGACTGCGCACAATCTCACGGTGCAAAGCAGGGCGAAACAATGACGGGAAATTTTGGCGATATTGGCTGTTTCTCGTTTTATCCGTCAAAAAATTTGGGAGCGTTTGGCGATGCTGGTTGCGTAACGGTAAACTCGGACAAGCTAAATGACGATTTTAGAACGTACCGCAATTATGGCAGCGAAAAACGCTACTATAACAAAGTTGTGGGTACAAATTCTCGGCTGGATGAACTGCAAGCGGCTTTTTTGGCGGTTCGGTTAAAGTATCTCAATGAAATAAATGCCGAACGCACCAAAATTTGCAACCGCTATTTGGCGGAAATAAAAAACTCGGCTGTAACTTTTCCCAAAATACAGGAAAATTGCGAAACAGTTTGGCATCAATTTGTGGTGCAACTGGGCAATCGGAACGAACGCGAAAAGTTCATAAATTATCTTGCGGAAAAGGAAATCGGTACGATTATACATTATCCGATTCCGCCGCATTTATCCGAGGCGTATGCGTATCTCGGCTACAAAAAAGAGGATTTTCCGATAGCCGAAAAATACGCCGACAGCGTTTTGTCGTTGCCGCTGTACAGCGGAATGACCGACGACGAGTTGAGTTACGTTATCGAAGCGATAAATGCGTACTGAAAAATGTTGTAAAATGCTGAAATATAAATATGGTTGAATTTTTATCGAATTGCGAATTTATAAATAACGGGCGAATATTATCCGCCCGTTTTTCCTCATTTCAACATTTGTCTTAAATTTTGTAATAACTTTTTTATTTTACATATTTTGTCAACGTTTCCCAAATTCCCAAAAGATACGATGCACCCAAAGCACGGTCGTACAGCCCATAACCTGGCATTGCTTGCTCGCCCCAAATCATTCTGCCGTGATCGGGACGCATTGGACCAGTAAAATTGGTATCGTAAAAGGCTTTCATAATGGCGGCGATGTCCATTGAGCCGTCCGCAGAAAGGTGTGCAGCCTCCTCAAAAGAGCCTTCGCTGTGATATTTTAGGTTTCGAACGTGCGCAAAATGGATTCTGCCCTTTAGGCTTTTTATGGTTTCTGGGATATTATTGGCTGGATTAGAGCCAAGCGAGCCAGTACAGAGCGTTACGCCGTTGTAAGTTTTGTCCACTGCATTTATTAAGCGGAGTAGATTTTTTTGGTTGGTAACAATTCTGGGCAATCCAAAAACTGGCCAAGCGGGATCGTCGGGATGAATCGCCATTTTAATGTTATATTTTTCGCAAACATCGCCGATTGCCTTTAGAAAGTAAATTAGGTTTTCGAATAATTTTTCTTCGTCAACATTTTTGTACATAGCGAAAAGTTCGCTAATTTTCGCCATTCTATCGGGTTCCCAACCAGGCAACATATGCCCGTCCGATTTTTTATCCATTGCGGCGAAAATTTCTTCTGGGATAATTTTGTCAATCTCGGATTGGTCGTAAGCCAGTACAAAAGAGCCGTCTGTGCGTTCCTTTGCCAAATCGGAGCGAGTCCAGTCAAAAACGGGCATAAAATTGTAGCAAACCATGTCAACGCCCTCTTCGCCGAGAGCAGTTAAGCATTTTATGTAGGTTTCGATATGTTCATCTCGTTCAGATGTGCCTGTTTTAATGGAATCGTGAATATTAACGCTTTCAATGCCCGAAAGTTCGAGTCCAGCTTGGTTTATCTCGGATTTTAAGGCTTTTACCTCGGCTTGTGTCCAAAGTTCGCCTGGACGTTTTTCGAATAAGGTGGAAACAACGCCCACAACGCCAGGAACTTGGCGAATATATTTCAAACTTACAGTGTCAAAACCTGGACCAAACCAGCGTAATGTCATTTTCATAATAATATCTCCTTTTATTTTAGTGGTAATTTACACGCATCTGGCGCGAGTCGAACGCGCGACCTACCGCTTAGGAGGCGGTTGCTCTATCCTCTGAGCTACAGACGCAAGGGAAAACGGACGAATCCGCCCATTTTTTCATTAAGCTAATTTATTTATAAACCTTACAAATACAGTATATAACACACTTTTGGCTTTGTCAAAAAAATTTTGAAATTTTCAAACTCGCCAAAAAACGCCCCAAAAATTATGGGGCGTTTTTTTATGATATTATCAATTATCCAGTTGTTCGATTTAGTCTGGCATTCTGTCAACATCGCCAAATTCTTCAACCCAGGCTTGGTCGCGTTCGTCTAAAATAGCTTGTGCACCCATTGCAAGGTAGTTTTGGAACATTGCATTAAACGTTACTTCAAAATCGGCTGGCGAAGTGTTGGCAATAACTGTATGGAAAATAACATCTCTTTGGCTGTTAAGTGGCGTACTCATGCCCTCTTGCGAGTCGATTACACGAGTTTGCACTTGTCTAAACCAAACTGCATTGTCCAAACCAGCGGCACGAGCCTCCATAATAGCGGATGCTTCGATTCCAGGATAACCCAATGCTAAAGTTGCAGCATCAAGATAAGGATCGCCCAAGTTTACGCCGTTGATTGTGATTGCTATGTCAAAGTTACGCAACGATGGAATAAATTGGTTATCTGGCCAGCTGTGAGTTTCGGTTTCGCCCAAAACTTCGATAGCACCGTTGTCATGGGTTAATCTGTGTACGCCCTCAATACCGAAAGCCAAATGCTCAATTACATCAAGTCTGCTAATCCAGTCAAGATAGATAAGAGATGCAAGTGGATCAGCGTTTGTTGTTGGGAAGAAAATGAATCTGTCGGTTGGGTTAGGGAAGAACATTTGCACGTTGCCTTGGTCGTTCAAGAATGGGTTAATTGGAATAAAGTTGGCTTCTGGGCCCACGTTTGTACGCATTTCGGTAATAAGTGCATCGGCAGCTCTAAAAGGTAAATCCCAGTTTACTACAAACGAGCCAACATTGCCCAAACGAACTTGGTCATCGCCCATAGGATCTCCTGGTGGGTGCAATACGAAATCGCGCCAAATTAAACCTTCGTCAAACCAGCCGTTGACAATTCTTGTTGCTTCGAAAACTGCATCACGGTGATGGAAACGTCTGTCGTCAAAACCGTTTACAAACCACTCGCGTTCGCTTATGTTGCTAGGAATAAACGACTCAATCAAAGTTTGCAAGCTCCATCCTGTGTCATGGTCAAGGCGGAAAGGAATCATGTTAGCTGCGTTATCGCCCAAAAGTACATCAGCGTTATCACGGAAGGCTCTTAAAGCGGTTTCAAATTGGTCAAAGTTTGTTGGTGGAGCAATTCCTAAAGTGTTCAACCAGTCTTCACGGATAAATGTAAGCACACGACCGTCTTGCATTAAGCGACCAGTAATGCTCCAAAGTTCGTCCGTTGTTGGGTCAAAGTTCCAATAAATGTTGTCGCCCAAAAGGGAGTACATATTTGGCAACAAATCGCCGTATTCTTGCAATAATGGGTAGAGGTTAATCATACCGCCCATACCTGCGAATGTTGTAACCATGCCGTTGTTAAAAGTGTAACCTATGTCTGGAGCCATACCTGCGGTAAGCAAGGTCGATTGAAATTCAGGCTCGTCCCAACGTGGCACGGGAACCCACTCAACTACTATGTTGTGATCTTCTAAAATTTGTGCTTGTACCCATTCTGCCCAGTAACTTTCGGCAAAGTTAGGAATACGCTCGTGAGATCTGTCCCACAAAGCTACACTAATGTGTGCTGGTTCAGTGAACCGTCTGTTGGCATCAAGTCTATCTCTGCCAGATACTGTTTCAACTGCGGCAGCTGTATCGCCACCTGCGGCGGCTGTGTCGCCAGTTGCTGCACCACCTTGCGCTGGAGCTGGTGCGGTTGTGTCATCGGTAGCACAAGCGGCTACCAAGCCTAGCATTAAAAAGCTAAAGGCCAAAATTAAAATTGTTCTCTTCATTCAAAAAATCTCCTTTATTATTGTTTTTTGCAATATATTTTAACAGGATAAAATCCCATTATTGCTAAAAAATTGCCAAAAATAATTTTAATCGGGCATTGTATCAACATCGCCAAAAGCCTCAACCCAAGCGGCATCACGATCATCAATTATCGCTTGCGCACCGAGATTTAGATATTGCTGAAATAACGTTGCCCACATACTGTCGAAAGTTTCGGGCGTTGCTTGCGAAATAAGCTGTGCCAAAATAATTTCTCGTTGATCGGCTAACGGAACGCTCATTCCCTCTTCGGTTGGGCGAATGCGCGTTACTACGTTACGTGGAAAATAGGCAAAATCCAAGCCAGCCGCTCGCGAATACATAATAGCTTCAGGGGCAATTCCTGGATAACCAAACGCCAAAGTACGTGCATCCAGTACAGGATCGCCCAAACTTATCCCGTTTATTGTAATTGCTATGTCAAAATTGCGGAGCGACGGAATAAACTGGTGGTCGGGCCAACTGTGCGTATCGGTTTCGCCTAATACTTCTATTGCACCGTCGGCGTGAGTTTGTCTATGTACACCCTCAATGCCAAACGCCAAAAATTCAATAACTTCGGGGCGGCTTATCCAATCCAAATATAGCAACGATGCTAAAGGTTCGTTGTTGGTGGTTGGGAAGAAAATAAATCGGTCAACAGGATTTGGCATACGATTAACAGAAACGCCAGCATCGTTGCGGAGCGGCGGAATTGCAATAAAGTTGGCTTGCTCGCCTTGATTTTCACGCATTGTTGTAATTAGTGCATCTTGGGCTCTAAATGGGAAATCCCAGTTGCCAGCAAACGCCCCAACATAGCCCAATCGTATCAAATCCGATGCCATTGTTTGATTGATGTCGTAAACCGTAAAATCGTCCCAAAGCAAGCCCATATGATACCAGCGGTTTATTGTGCGAACGCCCTCTTGTATGCCAGGAACGGTAAAACGGCGTATATCAAAACCGTATCTAAACCATTCACGCTCGGATAAATCGTTGGGGATATTTGCCGATAATATCGGATCTATCGTCCAACCGATTTCTGCCGCAACTTGATAAGGGATAATATTGGCGGCATCATCGCCCAAAAGTAACTCGGCGTTATCGCGAAACGCTACAAGCATTTCTTCGAACTCGTCAACCGTTCGGGGAATTTCTAAATCGAGAGCATCAAGCCAATCTTCACGAACGAACATATTGTTGCGTCCGTCAATGATTAACCGTCCAGCAATAGAAAACAACTCGCCTGTAAGCGGATCCAAATTCCAATAAATATTGTTCCCCAAAAGAGTGTACAAATGCGGCAATAAATCGCCGTAATTTCGCATTAGAGGGGCTAAATCTTGCATACCGCCCATTTGCGAAAAAGTAGTTAGCATTCCCATGTTAAACGTGTAGCCAATATCGGGGGCTGAACCAGCCGAAAGTAGCGTTGATTGAAACTCCGCCTCTTCCCAACGTGGTACGGGAACCCACTCAACTATGATGTTGTGATCTTCCAAAATTTGTGATTGCACCCATTCTGCCCAATAACTCTCGTTAAAATTGGGGATTCTGTCGTGCGATCTATCCCACAAAGCAACGCTAATTGTGCGCGGCTCTGTAAAACGCAGATTGTCGTCCAAACCGTCCCGCAACTGTGGATTTGCCACAGGTTCAACAGCGGTTTCGGCTGCATTGCCCTGCGGAGCTGTTACAGCAGGACTTTCTGTAGCACAAGCGGCTACAATACTTATCAAAAACAAACTGAAAAGTAGAGTGAAAATTTTATTTTTATTTTTCATATGCTCTCCTTTCAAAAATGTAAAATTAGTAATCGTTGTATAATGTGAAAATTTGGTAATTTTCGTACGGGCGGATAATAACTGCCCGTACGACAGGCGAATCCGCCCCTACGGTTTAACAAAAATGCAAGTTTAACCCTTTACAGCACCAAGTGTTGCACCTTGCACAAAATATTTTTGCACAAAAGGATAAACGCACAAAATAGGAATCATCGCAATAACAATAGCGGCGGATTGCACGGTTTGTCCCCAACCTGGAGCGGCGGATGCACCTGGATCCATTGCGTCAACAGCGGTTAAATTTTGCAGAATGTTGTAAAGTAGCAGTTGTATAGGATGCCAATCGGGAGCACTTGGTAGGAAGAAAAGTGCATCTTGGAAACCGTTCCAACGACCAACAGCATAAAACAAGCCGATTGTAGCCATAACTGGAGTTGACAGCGGCAAATATATTTTGATTAAAACGGTCATAGGACCGCCGCCGTCCATTTCAGCGGATTCTTTCAAACTTTCTGGTATTCCCATAAAAAAGTTACGCATAATTATCATGTTGAAAACGCTAATCATGCCAGGTAAAATAAGCACTAGCGGATTATTTATAAGTCCTAAATCCCGAAAAAGGATAAATGCAGGGATAAGTCCAGCACTAAAAAGCATTGTAAAAATAATAAATAACGAGATAATTTTGCGACCTTTAAGCGAATCGTAAGTTAAAGGATACGCACATAAAATTGTCATAAATAGGTTGATAACAACAACTATTGCGGTTAAAATACCTGTCCAAGCCATGCTGCGCATAAACCGCGAATCGCTTAAAACGTCCATAAACGAGCCAGTTTGAAACTCGACGGGCAAAAACGTAACCGCCTGCCGCATAACCGCACCAGGGCTAGAAAACGCTGTAGCAACCACGTTCATAACAGGCAGAATGCACAATGCAATCAAAAACAGCATAAATATGATAATTCCTACATCGCCAGCATCGGTTTTTCTTTGTTTACCATCCATAAAATTTCCTCCTTTTAGTAAGCTGCTACCGCTAGCCTTAGTTAGCGGTAGCACGATTATAATTACTGAGCCGTGTAATTATAACCATCTATAGTAGTTTCGACAGTTGTCATATAGCAAGTTTACCAAAAACCATTACCGCCGAGTTTTTTCGCTAGCCAGTTAGAGCCAAGCAACAGGAATGTTCCAATTATAGATTGGAAAATACCGATTGCGGCAGCCAGTGAAAATTGCATACTTTGCAAGCCCCAACGGAAAACGAAAGTAGGAATAACTTCCGAAACTGTTCTAACAAGCAAGTTTTCCATAGCTAAAAACCGAGATAAATCTGCTCCCATAATACCGCCGAGTGTTAAAACTAACAAAATGACGATAACTGGGCGAATTCCAGGCAATGTAACGTGCCACATTTTGCGTAAACGAGATGCACCGTCCATGTCGGCTGCTTCGTATAATTCGGGGTTTACAGCAGTTATTGCCGCAAGATAGATAATTGTGTTCCAGCCAACTGTTCGCCAAATGGCGGTAAAAACGTTTGTCAACACCCAATGAACATTGGAAGTTAAAAACGGAATTGTTGAAAATCCCATGTAGGTTAAAATATTATTAACCGCGCCAGTATTATTGGAAAATAGGCGTGTTGCAAGTCCGCCAACAATTATCCAGGATAAAAAGAAAGGCATATAGGAAATTGTTTGCGTTATTTTTTTGAAAAGGGGCATTCTCAACTCGTTTAACAATAATGCTAAAATAATAGGTGCAGGAAACCCAACAAACAGGTCGAGTGCACTAAACATTAACGTGTTGCGAACGGCATCCCTAAATGGGGAAAGGGTAAAGGCTTGTTGAAAGTTAGCCCAACCCACAAAAGGCACTTCCCAAACGGGCAAAAGTACGTTGTTTTGCGTAAACGCAATCAAAATATTTACCATTGGAACATAGCTAAAAATAAAAAAGTAAATAAGTGGCAAAGCCAACATAGCGTATAATCCCCAATGGCGCGCCATGTAACTATTGCCAGAATGCTTTTTTGCTGTGCCTTTAGATTTTGGAATTGTCATTACTACACCTCACTTTGATTTTAACAGCCGATTGGGCTGTCTTACTGTTGCACAATTTACATTACAATCATATTACAACATTATAGTCCAAATGTAAATGGATTTTTTATATTTTTTTTGTAAAAATTAAAGATATTGGATTTTTTATTGGCAATTTGCACAAAAAATTTTGTCTTATTAGAATGTATAAGTAAAATAGTGTACATAAAGTATATAACAATATTAAAATTTAGTCAAATAAAAATTTTTTTATTATGCAATTTGTACATTGCAATATTATCCGAGATATAAATGTATCAGTTGACAAAACAAAAACGGCAGACATTGTCCACCGTTTATTTTGCGAAAATTATTTATTACATTTCTGCGAGTTTGTTTTCCGCCCAAGCCTGCAGCGGGCAAAACACTAAAAACGAAACCGCCAAAGCATACAACAGCGATATAAGGCTCATTGCAACGGCGATTCCTATAACTTCGGGAGTATCCAATCTTCCAAGAAGTTGAACCAATCCAAACATAAACAAGATAAATCCTGTTCCCATTATAAATTTGATGGTATTTTTGCAAGCTGTGGCTATTTGCGCAAATTCGGATGCACTATAGCTGTAATCTTTTTGCAAGCTAGTTTTTACGTAGGTTCTAATTATTTTTCCGCTTGCAGACAGCCACATAAATACCGCCAACGCCACAAGAATAAACACAATAAATATAATGTCAACGAAAAACACGCCCATTCCGCTGATTAAGGCTGCCGCCACAAAAAACAAAATCATAAACAAAGTTCCCTTAAAAATTATCATAATGTACCTCCTAAAAATTTTATGATTGTATTTGCAAAATTTGCAAAATATTCATGCAGAA
>WRKG01000265.1 GCA_009778185.1 Bacillota bacterium | reverse complement strand
CAAACGAAAGTAGTCGGCAATTTGACCAAATCGGATGCGTTGAATTGGGAATGAAACATAGAGATTTATAATTTCTTATAAGTTTTCAGCAACGGTGCAAAATATGTCTAGTGAACGGCAAACAGGTAAACTTGGAGATTCAAGTAGCAGACGAGGGAAATTATCTTGACAGGATAATGTTTAATTGGGCAAAATTGTTCACAACAGCCCTGCCGTCTGGCGAAGATTATGCAAAATTACCACAAACGATATGTATAAGCATATTAGGTTTTGTGCAATTTGACAGCCCAGCGGTGCATTCCGAATTTGCCCCAATGGAGATAACACGCCACGAGATATTATCGGACAAGCAGCGGTATCATTTTTTCGAGTTGCCAAAACTTCCCACAGTAGACACAATCGACCTAACCAACGAAAAAGAGTTAGGGCTTGCATTATTCAACGCCGAAACAGAAGAAGAATTAGCACAGCTAACAAAAGGAGGAGTAGTAATGGAACAAGCAATCGAAGCCTACAGAGGAATTACCGCCGATGAGGAGTTTCGTCATTTGGAAATTTTGCGTGCCAGGATTAGGCATGACGAGGCACAGACTTTGCGTAATGCGGAGTTGAAAGGCAAAAAGCGTGGAGAGCAACGTGCGAATAAAAGTGGCAAGGCGTAGTTGCAGAAAAAGATGCTCTAATTGCCAACCTGCTATTCCAACTAAACAAAAAAGAATGATTTCAAGCAACAAATAAGAAAAATAAAACAAACTACAAAAAAATGAGCATTTTCGGAAACAAAAAAATTTTCCAAAATGCTCATTTCACAAAAATTTTGCAAAAAAACTTGCAACTTCCAAAATATTGTGCTACAATATAATCATAATAATCATAAAAAATTTTTAGGAGGAAAAAATGAACATTTTCAAACAATCTTACAAAACCGTCCGCAAAAACAGCGACACAATCTACAAAGGATTCGGCTTTAAGCACCATTCCGATGCCACGCAATATTATATACACCCTGACAATGAATCCTACAAAGGCACAACCACGCTCTGCCAGCCAATCGGCGAGGCTTTGTCGCTGTTTGTGCAGTTTGTCAACTCTGTTGATAGCCAAAATTCCGCAACGCCAACAAACGACTATTTCACAAGCGAAGATGAGAAAACCACGTTTATCCAACTCGCTGTACCTGCCGATTGGCGTGAAAATAACATTGTCAATCCAAAAATACACGCATACAATGCCCATTTTGACGGCGATAATCTCACTATTGCCGCTTATGCAGAAAACGGCAAATTTATTGACGAAGATTGGGAGAAAAATGCCGATTTTTACGCAATGCTCCCATGTTTTTGTGTATTGCTTGCACGAGAATGTAGCACAAATGCGGATTTTTCCGCCATGCTACTGGAATATGCGGAATCACCGACAGTTGACATATTTGTCAACTTACACGAGGATTTTTATCAATCCCATAAATTTGACGAACATTCCCTTAAATACGCCGATTTAAGCAATTTTGACACAACAAATATGACATCTTTTCGTGAAAATTTCAGAATAATCTCGGAAAACAAAAATATTGCAAATATCGAAATGTTTTCTGAAATAATTCCGTTTGGCGAGGGCGAATTTAATGCGGAATATCTTCCGTTAATCCCGCAATTATCGGAAGAATTGCCCCAAATTGTACAAAGTATATGCACGCCAATCACGGCTGGCGATGTGCTATCAATTTTGTTTTATGGACCCGCTGGAACTGGCAAAACAATGTCCTGCAAATTGGCTTGCCAAGCGATAAAACTTCCAATTTTAGAAATTATCAACTGCACAGAAAATTTGGACGAGTTTGTTTTGGGAAAATTTCTGCCGCAAGAGGACAAAATAATTTTCCGAGAAAGTTATGTTACAAAGGCGATTCGTGAGGGCGGTGCGGTAGTTTTTGAAGAAATCAACTTCGCAAAGCCGCAATATTTGGCATTTCTCAACTCTTTGCTAGACGACAACGGATTTGTTCGACTTGACAACGGAGAAATTGTTCGGCGACACCGCGATTTCCGATTTTTCGCAACAATGAACCTAGGATATTTCGGCACAAAAGAACTAAATCAAGCCCTGTACAACCGTTTCAACGTCGTTGTAGAATTAGACGCATTAGCGGACGATTTTATCATAAAAATGTTGACAACACGAGTTCCGCAATGTGCCGACAAAGTCGAGAAAATGCTCGGTGTGTACCGCAAAATCAAGAAAAAAATCGAAAGCGAAGAATTGGATTTCGTGATTTCACCACGCAATTTGGAAAATTGGGCAAGGCTAGCAAAATACGAGGGCTACGTAAAAGCCGCCGAGAAAACTATCGTCCCAATCGCAAAAAGCGACCGAATTATGGAAAACACAATCCGAGGAATCATTATTTTATACAAATGGGGGTAATTATGAATTTTACACTAAAAACTTGTTTGGGCGGCAAAACCACAGAAACAGTAAATCCATCGCCCGAAAAAATCGATTATTCAATAGGCTGCCTATTGCCAATGGAAAGCTATTTTGCTATAATAGAAACAGACGAAAGGCTTTACGATTGCGAATATATGCAGACACTTATCACTTATCACGACACAACGGCAGAAATTAGATATTTGCTAGAAATATGCTTTGACAACTACGAAAAACGTACGTGGTATCGTACATATACGACAGATGTAGAATGGTTAAAACAGCAGTTTAGAATGTTTGCATTGGAGATTTTACCAGACATCTCAATGTGGGAAGATTGCACAGAGCGTGTGCTTGCGGCGATAGAAAAAAGTAGAAACGGAGAATGAAAATGTCAAAATTCAAATGGGAATTTCCCGAAAATATGTTAGAAGTAAAAATTAAAGCCGATAACGGCGATGCAGAGGCACAATTTACCTTTGCAAATTACATATTAAAGGACGAAAATTTTTCGTTCAAAACAGATTTAACTGCCGAACAAGTGGAAATGGGAATACATTATTTGAGATTAGCTGCCGCACAAAACCATTTTTACGGCAATGCCGCCTGTGATTTGGGCGATATGTATTGTAACTATTATTCAGCCCTTGTGCCTGTGGATTATGCAAAGGCGAAAATGTGGTACAAAACCGCCATCATGGGCGGAATACCGCACGCAACCTATATGTTGGGCGAATGTGCTTATTACGGTTGGGGCGAAAATGTGAATTACGAAAAAGCCGCAAAATGTTATTTTGAAACCGCAAATCGTCTAATTGACGGACTTGTAAGATTGGCGGATATGTACGTTTTAGGGGAATATTTCCCGTTTGATTTAGATTTTGCATTAAAATTGTACAACCACGTTTTGAAAAAAGAAGAAAATTTGTACAAACGCTTCGGATTTTATTCTGATGCGTATAAAATGGTACGCAATCGTTTAGATAATATAGAACGCAAACCGCCCATATTTACAGGGATTTTGCCTGTTGAAAATGACGAACAACTTAAAATGAGAAAAACGCTTTTGCAAATTTTAGAAAAACAAACAAAAAGAGAGGGTAAAAAATGAAACTAACAAAATCCGCAAAAAAAGCACTTCGCAAATTCCAATGTGAGCAAAGCCGCAATATTGAGGAATCTTTCGCACGAACGTTGAGCGAAAACGATAAAATTCGCCTATTTTTCATAAACGAAAATAGGGCTTTTACGGACGGCAAAAATATTGTTGTCGATCCCGCAAGTCATAAGGTTTTTGCCGATAAACAGGCTCTTTTGGCTACGGAAAATTATCTGAAAATTCCGCAAAAATTCTCTTCGGATTTTTGGCACGCTCTTAAAATTATGACTAGAGGGCAAAATGTCCATGAATGTTTACATATTTTGTACACTGATTTTTCGTCAAAAATTTCCATGGACGAACGCTCAACTTCAAAATCTCGGAAACTTACGCTTGCATCAATCGACAATATCATAGAAGATGCTTTTATTGAGGCGGCAGGTTGCAGCATTTTTGATAATTTGGAGTTGTTTTTGCAATTTCGCCGACTTACAACATTATTTTGCAACAGTCCAGTTGAGGGAACGGCAAACCGAAAATTCCGAGAAATTTCCGAGAAAAGTAAACATGAAGAATATCAAACGGAACGTCAACTTGTGGTTGATTTGTTGGAATATCTCAATTATATGGCGGGATTTCTGCTATATCCAATGCTAGTGCAAGAGCCGCCGCACGAGAACGTCGCCCAATATGTGGAGCAAACCAAGCAACTTTTTTTGGACGGCAGCATTTGTGGCGAACCTATCGAACGTTACACTTTCACACAACGCATTTTTGATATAATTGAGCCGATTATCCCAAATATAGATTTTGAGGACGACGAATTTTTTCAGAAAATTTTGCAAAAATTGCCAGGTTACGCCACGCATTTAGACGGCGACAAAAGCCTTTCCAATCATAAAAGTAAGGGAAGAGCGGTAAAAATTACACGAAGATTATTCTCCGATTTGGACGGCAATCCGATAATTGGAGATTTTGGCAAACAAATTTATGAAATAATTGCAGAATACGCCGCCGACAAGCAAAATTTACGAGAAACAACCACGACAAAGCCAACAATAGTGCATTGGTCAGCCACCGAATTTGATTGTGCCATCCTGCACAATGACATAAAAATCATAGAAACCAAGCCAAAACCCAACCAAAATATGCGTCGTGCGTATCAAAATTTGTGCAACAAATATCAAGCGAGCATAAACAACTACAATAGTCGTTTTTCTCAACTGTTACGGGCGAAAACCGATTTGCGTGAAGAAAAGAAAATTTTCGGAAGTGGCATAAATTCGGCACGGCTAGCGGACGTGAAAAAACGCTACTGGTACAAAAAAATCTCGGACGAGGGCGTGCCAGATATTGCTATAATGCTGTTGATAGACGGCTCTGGCTCGATGGCTGGTGGACGGCGAAACAGTGCGATAACATCGAGTTTAATTTTGCACGAAGTGTTGAAAACACAGGGGATCCCTCACACGATTGTCGAACATCGAGCAGGTTTTACCGAGCCACTTGTAAGAATAAATATAATGGTAAGTTTTGGCGGAAGAGCAGACGAAAAGCTGAATATTATGTCAATTTCGGCGAACGGCGATAATCGAGATGGATTGGCATTATTTTGGGCGGAACGCTACATTAAGAGGCATTCCAGTGCCGAGCGGCGGCTGATAATCTCGGTGGCGGACGGTCAACCTGCCCACGATTACGACAATTATTATTCCCCTGTTTCCGCCAAAGATACCGCCAACGCCGCCGCAAAAATCATAAAACGTGGCACGGATATTGTCGCCGTTGCCCTGGACGATAACGATAATTTTTATTGTTATGATGCTTTGAAAGAAATTTATCCAACCGTGGTGGCTTGCACGGATTTGCGGGAACTTACTGAGCAGTTGTTGGGGATTGTTTCGAGGGTTTTGTGATTTTTGTGAATAATTTCAAAAAATTGAAAATTATGATGATTGGGATTTTGCAAGATGTTGAAATATTGCAAATTTAGAAAAAACGGGCGGATAATATCCGCCCCTACGTTGAAATAATTGCTTGTTGAATACATTTTCTAAGCATTTTTTGTTAATTTGATTTATTATAACCAAAAAATCAAATCTGAGAAATCAACTTAGCTTTCATAACAGCAAATTCCTCTTCCGTCAACGCACCGATTTCCTTCAACTCATTTAACTTCTGAAGTTGCTCAACAATATCAACCGCAACATTTCCACTAGTTTTGCCAGCATTTGAAATTTCAGAAACATTTGAAACATCAGAAACATTCGAAATCTCAAAAACATCAGAAACAGCCCCAACATTCGCAGATGTCGCAAATGAGCCGACTAATTCTAAATTGTAGCGGCCGTTTTGTGTAAGTTCGTTCCAGGCGTTTTCTTCGGCTTTGTCGCCCAATGCACTGGATACATCTTTTAAGATATTTTTGAAACCTGTAAATTTTTTGCCTGTGTTTTTCTGATATTCGTAATGTTTTGCGTATTCTAATTTTTTATCAAATTCTGCCAGTCGCTGCTTGTAGATTTTCTCGTAATGGCTTTTGACTTTTGTTACAAATTTCTCGGAATCTATTTCTTTCAAAATTGCCAAAAAATCGCCCCTAAAAATTGGATTGCTCGCAGATATTATTTCCTCGATGGCGACTTTTTCGGCTCTGGCTTGGTGTGCTTCTTCTCGTGTTTCAAACTCGAACTCGTCCATTGTGCGAATTATTTTGTCCAATTTTGCCAAAATGGGATTTTTTGCAGTTTTAGAATTTTCTAAAATTTCTAAATTTTCCAAACTTTCCGAGTTTTCTAAATTATCAGAATTTTCCAAATTATCCAAAATTTCCAAATTGTCAAAATTCTCGAAATTTTTCGAAAGTCCGATTTCTTCGCAATAAGCAAGCAATTTTTCTTCCAAATCGAGCCACGTTTTCTCGGATAATGTGCCGTTGCCAGCGTTCGCCAACAATAAATACAAAAACTCGTCCGCCGCCTTTATTTTGCACTCGTGCAAACGTGCGTTAATAACGCCCACCAAAATTTTGGGAACATTCCCCATTGGTTGGCAATATTCCGCCAATTTAGCCATTGCGGCGTTGCAATTTTCAATATTTTCGAGATTTTTTGCGGCGGCAGTTAGCAATTCTAAAATTTTCTCGTCCGTTTCGGTTTCTTCAATTTTTGCTGCGGAAGAGCCGCTTGTCAAGCGTATAAAATAATTTTCCGCCAGCTTGTTTGTATGATTTTGCATTGCGGCAGTCAAAACCTCTGGTACAGGAATTCCGCCCAGTTGCAAGCAATATTTCTCCAATTTTTGCATTGCCGCCGCCGATTCTGCAACGGTCGATTTCGGCAAAGTTTGCAAATGATTTGCGACAAGCTCCATTTTGCAGGTTTGCACGTCCACCAAAAAGCCAAAATCGCTTGCCAAAGTTTCAACTTCGTTGTTCTCGTCCGAGAAACGCTCGATGAGATAGGCGTAATATTGCGGATTGTACGGATCCAATTTGAAAATCTCGAGCATAGAATCCAGTGCGGTTTCCTGCGGAATGTTCGCATTTAGCCGTCCAAATAAATATTGCGCCTTCCGCGAATCCTGCTCCTTTACGACATTTATATCTTTGCCGATTTTTTGCAGCAGCTCCACGAATGACAACTGCAAGCTGAATGTATCTCGGTAAACGGCACTTGACAACGCCGCAAAAAGTTCGGGATTTTTGAACAAATCGCCCTTTTTGAGATTTAACGCAATGGACGAGCCAATCGAACCAACAAGATCGACCGCTCCGTATACCAAACCCCCGAAGGGTATAGCTTGTGCCGTTGCACTGATAATTCCCGTCATTTTAGATGCAACTCCCAGCACAGGAAACGCTTTAGCGGCGAGTCCAAAAGCCATGCTAGTTATGGGATTTGCGGCGACATTTGCAGTAGTTGCAACAGCTGTAGTTGCAAGCGCGGCGGCGGGCGCGGGTTTCGGATCGTGCGCCGTTTCTGCCAAAATTATCTCGTATTGATTGTTTAGCTTTTCCATAATTTTGGGAAAAAGCAGGGTTTTGCCGTGTTTTTCGCTGTGGCGTTCCAAAAATTGGGGGGTATCGTATTCGAAAATATCCAGTGCATTTAGGCGATAAATGCACTCGTCGGCGGCGAGGGTTAATGCGGCGTTGTAAGCGGTTTCGATGCCCGCCAAAATTTCGTCAATATTTTTGAAATTTTTGTACTGCTGGTTAAAATTTTCTTGTCCCTCGATGGCTTTTTGCTGGATAAATTGGCGTGTTTGGTTGTATTCGATGATGCTCGTGCTTGGGCTATATTGCTTGCCAAAAAGGTTGTACGTTTTTTGCTCTTGCATGATTTTTCCTCCTGTTTTGTACTCAAATGACTGTAAAACCGTGGGCGCCCGCCTGCCGGACGGGCAGGCTGCCCACACCCGCAAGGACGCGCGCGCCCTTGACCCGCTTTTTTTAGCTTGATTTGGTACAGTAAAAAATTTTTTGTATTTTTGCATGACAAAAAACCAGCTTTCCGCAATGGGAAAATGGTTTGATTGGTGGTTATTTTGGGGGCAATTAAATTTAAGACTAGATGGTTGGCAAAAAGACGAAACGATGGCTGTCTTGTCTTGTCTTGTCTTGTCTTGTCTTGTCTTGTCTTGTCTTGTCTTGTCTTGTCTTGTCTTGTCTTGTCTTGTCTTGTCTTGTCTTTCGATTGTGCAAATCACAAATTAGCAATTTTGTCAAGCCCCCTTGGAAAACTTTTCTATTGCGGGCGGATTTTTGGAAATTTTTGCCCACTTGGGTATGTAAAAATTATAGCATATTTGGTTGGGAAGCGCAAATATATTTTAACTCAACATTTATTTGCAAAACACTGAAAAATACTTTAACTCAACATTTCCCAAATTAAAAAGGTGCAAAACCGAAAAGTTCTGCACCTTAAATTTACATAACACATCAGCATTCGCATAAAACCACATACGAAACGCATACATCTGTTTACGATCTTTTTGACTCAAAATTTTCTCTAGCATTTGAAAGACTTTCTTTCGCCCGTTCGTGTTTTGCGTGCTGTTCGGCGGACATTGAACGTCCCTCATTGTTTTGTAATCTACGTTCATAATCATCGAGAGTTGCCTCTGCTTTATCTTCAAACTTGGCTTGTTCACTTCTTAATACATCGCCAACTTTTGTATCTTTTAACAATTCGCCAGCTATTGCACCGACTAACGATCCCAATAAACCCATAAATCTTAACTCCAATCATGTGATAAATTTAGCAAACCATCTTAATTACATCTGATTGACATCTTGAAATCCATCTGATTTAACATCTTCAAATTCATCTGATTGACATCTTTTAACTGCAAACATCTTACTATCGTAGTATATATCAATATTTTGCATTTGTCAAGCTGTTTGCGAATTTTTTTAGTCTGCAAAAAACCCCATTATGCAGGCTCGACCGCTATATCGGATTCAACAAAAAGCAACATGGGAGAATCAAAAACCGTTGCTCTAAACAATTCCTCTTGTTGCGGAGTGTACTCAATGAGATGTACGACAATTCTATTTTGTACAATGTCAAATGAAAATCCGTTTGCCAAAGCGAGAAGTCTATCTCTTGCAACGTCTGTTCTCGCAATTCTTTCAAGTTGTCGCATGGTTGCCTGAAGTTCGTTGTAGGAAAATTCGACAAGCCGTGCATTTCTGCTTATTGTCATAAATTCGTGAACATCAAACTCGCTATCTTCTATGTCCACTAGCAATATAACTAAAATTCCGAACTCGTCAATGTAAAATCCGCCCCAAAAATCGGGATATATTCGTTCGCCCGTGCTACTGGAAAAATTTTGACTTTGCACAACTTCTACTTCTTCCGCAAAATTGGATATAGCAAACGATGCTGTTAATATGAAAATAAAAAACAAAAAAATCGCAATGTTTTTTTCTTGCATAATTATAAATCCTCTATTTGAGTGTTCACATTTTTTAATTTGCCTTTTTTAATTTTCGCAGCAAGCAATTCTACAACGACAAATGCCAAAAACATATTTAACAAAAATTGAATCAAATTTATGCTAACGCCATAATTTCCGTCAAAAAATAAGCTCCAGTTGCTGACATATTGACTATCCGAAAATATAGAAACTGCCCTAAATGGAAAGCCCAAATGATGCTGAAATAATCTCGGATAAGAAATCCCAGTTTCAACAATATCAGGAGAAAGCAATATCGTTGCGACAAAAAACGTAAAAATTGTCAAGAGACATTTTGCGAATCCAAAGGTAATAATTTTCAATTTATTTTTCATAAAATATTGTCCTTTCTGTTGTAGCTGTTTTGGCGGTTGCGATTTTTGCGAAAAATCAGTCAACCGCAACCGCAATAGCCATTGCGGTTGCGACTGTTTTACAGTGAGAAATGCTAATATCGATTTTGGCAACATGGGAATCTTCGGCTATTTTGGCGGCTTTGCCGTGCAGAATAACATAAGGTTTGCCCGCTTGATTATGGCAAATTTCTATTTCGGACGGTCGCAAGCCAACAAAACCCGTGCCTAAGGCTTTTGCAACTGCCTCTTTTGCGGCAAAATAGCCCGCTATATTTTCTAAATGTCTGCCCTGCAAGCGTTCTTGCTCGTTTTTATGAAAACATCTATCCATAAATTTTTGCCCTAATGGTTTACCGTTCCGCATAAATCGGTCAATTTCGATTACATCTGTGCCAATTCCAAATATTTGCATTTGTCCACCTCTATTTTTAGTATTTTAAGCTATTGCACAAAACACAACCTGCTCGCTTTCTCTGGATAAATCTCGATTAGAGTAGCCGTCGAAAATGCCCGCTGGTTTCAGTTTAATTTTTATCAAAATATCGTAAATATCTAATGTAGTGTATGCGCGCTGTTCGTGCAGTTCGAAAAACGGTTCGGCATTTTTGGGCATAAACCGTACGCTGTACTTATTTATTTGCGTTTGTGCATCAAAATTATTTTGCCATATATAAGAAGAGCCTTCGTTTGTATCGCCGTAAAATGCGTTTCCCATTAGGCGGTACGTTTCGGGCGTTTTCATGTCAAAAATCAGCACGCCGTTTGGGTTAAGAAACATCGCCGCCCGTTTTAACGCCTCTTCTAAACTGGATTTATCCATAAAATAGTTGAGTACATCGCAGGTTGAATAAATTGCATCTACCGTTCCGTATAAATCCAAATTTGTTATATTTTGGTGCAATAGCAGAGCTTTTTGGCTGTTTTCGGCAATTTTCTCTTGTGCTTTTGCCAACATATCTGCCGAGTTGTCAACACCAATCATATCGTAGCCTTTTTGTGCCATTAAATTGAGCATTGTGCCAGTTCCGCAGCCTAAATCCAAAACCGTGCCGCCGACAGGGACGTTATATTCAGAAAATTTGCTACAAATAAAATCTGCCCAATGTTCATAAGGAACGCTCGCCATGAAAATATCGTAAACATTTGCGAAATGCTTATAAATGTCCATTTTTATACCGCCAATCTTTACTGACCACGATTTTTATAAATTTCTTCAGGAGAAATTTTTTGCTGATCGAAAGTTACATTGGGATATGCAACTGGAGCAGCCCAGCCGATAGCATTTTTTATTACCCTCTGAATTTGCGGGTTATCGTAAATTCGATAAGTTTCGTGGCCTGGCGAAAAGTAAAAAATTTTGCCTAATCCGCGAGTAAACGTGCAACCGCTACGAAAAACCTCGCCGCCCGAAAACCAGCTTATACTAACAATTTCGTCTGGCACAGGAATATTGAAAACTTCGCCGTAAGTTTCGTGCTGGTCAAGTTCGATGTACTCGTCTACTCCTGCGGCAATCGGATGGTTTGGAGCAATCATCCAAATGCGTTCACGTTCGTTATTTTCGCGCCAACGTAATTTGTGCGTTTCTGTGCCTAATAATGCACTAAATATTTTGGCGGCGTGTCCAGAATGCAGAACAATAAGCCCCATTCCTTGCAATACACGTTGTTTTACATTTTGGACAATGTCGTCCCCAACCAAATGGTGAAATACGTGCCCCCACCAAATTAAAACGTCGGTATTGTTCAAAACTTCTTCGGTTAAACCGTGATAAGGTTGTCCCAAAGTGGCAGTACGTAACGTACCGATTTGCTCGTCATTTCGCAAAAAAGCGGCTATTGCCTCGTGTATCCCTTCGGGATACGCTGGTTGCGTGCCTTTTACTTCTTGGCTGCCGTCTTCTTCGTTCCATATTGTAACATTGATTTTTTTCATGATAAAATTTTCCTTTCTAATTATAGAAAATTGTTTATAACGCCAATTATTTGTTTGGTTTATATGGCGTTTTTGGTAATTGCCGCTCGTTGTAGATTGCCACCTGTTGTAGATTGCGGGTTGATAATACCTGCCCGTTGTAGATTACGGGCGGATAATATCCGCCCCTACGATTTAGCAAATGCAAATTTTTAACCAATTTAGCAAATGCAAATTATTAACCGATTTAGCAAACGTAAATTTTTAACCGATTTAGCAAATGCAAATTTTAGCCAATTTAGCAAATGCAATTTTTAACCGATTTAGCAAATGCAATTTTTAATCGATTTGAAAAACGCAATTTGTCAACCAACAATCCGCATTTCTAAACCCCCTGCCAAATAAAATTAGCGGGTCAAGGGCGCGCGCGTCCTTGCGGGTGTGGGCAGAGCCCACGGTCCTGGTTCTAACGGCCGCCTTTGTCGTAAGGTTGACCTGCTGCTTTTGGAGCCATTGTGTTTTTGGAGGTGAAGGCTAGGACGATTAGAGTTGCGATGTAGGGGCTCATTCGGTAGAAATGGGCTGGGATTTCTAGGTTGCGGAGGAAGTCGATTCCCGAGTAGCTGGCGGCTATTGCTTGCATAAATCCAAAAAAGAAAGCGGCGAAAAGAATGCGTAACGGTCGCCAACCGCCAAAAATAAGGACAGCTAAAGCCAAAAATCCGTAACCAGAAACGGTTGCGTTAAAAGTAGTAGAAGTTGGTACAACTAACACAACGCCGCCAAGTCCCGCTAAAGCACCAGAAGTTAGCACGCCAGCGTAACGCATTTTTGCCACGTTTACACCAACCGAATCCGCTGCGTGCGGATGCTCGCCGCAAGCACGTAACCGCAAGCCAAATTTTGTTTTGTATAGCACAAAGGTAACTATCGCCAATATTAAAAATCCTATGTACGTTGTAATGTAGGTGTTTTGGAAAAACATTGGTCCAATAAGGGGAATTTCGCCTAAAATAGGCACTTGTTCTATCCTAAATTGGTCGGTAAAATGCACTTGCTGATGCCCGCTAATTGCACGAGATACATATATCGCAAACGCTGGCGCAAACATATTTATTGCAACTCCGCTTATCGTTTGGTCGGCTTTCATGTTGATTGACGCATATGCGTGAAAAAAAGATAAAGCCATTCCCGTTAAAGCCGCAATTATCAACGCAATAAGCAAAATGGGCTGTCCTTGCAATCTGTCCTGAAAAGTGCTGATAAATAAAATTCCTGTAAAAGCACCCAATAACATTTTACCTTCTAAAGCAATGTTGACAATGCCCGAACGTTCCGAAAAAAGTCCGCCTAACGCCACAATTAGCAGGGGAATCAAGAAAAACATCGTGTTCTGCACTACAAAATACAACATACAAAAACCTTCTTTCCATAAAAAGTAAATCACTTTTTTATAGTATACATAAAATTATATTCATAGTCAACATTATAAATTTATGATATAATATTATTTGTTTGTAAAAAATTTTTCAATATAGAGAGGATTTACCATGAAACTAGATTATTTGCCAATGAACGCCGCCGCTTTAATGGACAAAGTTTTTGAAATGTACAAAGCTACTTTCAAAATTCAAATTGCCTTTTCGATTATTGTCGGAATTGTGTCGGCTGTTTTAGCTTTCGTTTTGGTAATTATTTTTGCTGGAAGTATATTTGCAACTGGTGCATTCGAGGCTCCTGGATCCGATGATACCGCAGCAGTCATTATTGCGTTTATGTTTCTCGCCTTAATGTTGCCGCTAATTTTAGCTTGGGCGTATTTTTCCGCAACAGGACACATTATTATCACAAAACAGGCTTTCTATAAGGAAGTTCCCTACTTGCCATTTTGGGTAACTTTCAAAGCCTTTGGTAGAGTTATAACTGCCGTGCTTGCCCAAATTATTTTGTCGCTACCTTGGATTGCCATTATTGTTGGCATTGTTTTTGTGTTGACAAACGATGTTCAAAATTTATATTTTTTGCTTATGGTCGAGCAACCCGAGTTGCTTTTGATTTTCATTGTGGTTTACTCTTTGCTTTACGTGGTTTATTCTAATATTTTTGCACTCGCTGTGCCGATCGCAATTTTTGACGGAAATTTATTTTTTTCTAGCATTAAAGAATCGTTTCGTCTAATAAAGGAAAATTTTTGGCGTATTTTGGGAATTAGAATTTTATGGCTTATTATGATTCAACTAATATCCTACAGTGCGCAAGGGTTTGTTCTTACTGTTACGGCACTTATTACGGCGATTTTAGGCACGGCTGCCGATGTAGAGGGCGTTCTTATGGCAGTTTCAGCTACTACTTCGGCACAATTTTATTTGTCGCTTATAATCGGCGTTTTAGTTGGCCCATTGGACGGAATTATGACCGCCGCAATTTATTTTAACCAAAAAATCAAAAAAGATGGACTTGATATTTCTGTTAGGTTAAATTTGCTATCACGAGGTATTTAATATGATTCAGTTTAACGAGGCAATGCACGAAGTTTTGCAACAACCGAGATACGATATGCTAACTGGTCGGCTTGTCAATTATCAAGAAATTATTGTAAACGCTATTGTCAACTTCATAATATTTCTGATAGAAAGCCTTTTCCCAAATATTGGCTTGCCCGACGGCGGCAATTATAATGCAGATACTATTATCACTATTTTTGTAATTGTTGGAATGTTGATACTTTTTGGGATTATAGTTGCCACACTTTCTTTTGTGATGAAAAGCCGTGCAAAAAAGTTAGTTAATTCGGATATATCCGAGATATTCGACAGCATTGCAAAAGAGAAATTTTCGTTGACCGATTTAATAAAGTTATCCAAGGATTACGCCAGCCAAAAGGATTTTAGACACGCCGCAAGATACTATTACATAGCTGTTTTGGTTTCTCTAAACGACAACAAAACCCTAAAAATTGATAAATCTAAAACCAATTTTCAGCTAAAACGGGAAATTGCTACAGTTGCACCAAATTTATCGGATTCCTTTGTAACTATCGTTGACATATTTCAAAAATCGTGGTTTGGCAGAAAGCCGCTTGACGACATTCAATATACCAATTTTGCGGCAAACGTGGAGGAATTATTAAGTGAAAAATAAACTAAATATTTTGTTAATATTGTTGATTCCTACTTTTTTGATAGTTTCGTATTTTACCGTTGTGCGAACCGCAACCGATATGCACCCAAATTACAGCTCATTCTCGGCACAAGAGCAGGGAACAAGCCTATTATTTGACACTTTGCGGCATATGTTGTATCCAGTTTCGGTATTATATCAACCAGTGCATTCAAATATAGATATAAATGCGGCAATATTGATAATACAGCCCAGTAATCCCAGACCAAACGAAACGGAATTAACGGAAATTCTAAATTGGGTTAGATTGGGCGGTCGGCTAATTTTTTTAGAAAGCAATCGTCCCAACCTAATTGACGAGGAATTGCAACATTTATCGCACAGGTTGGTTTCGACAATGCGGTGGTACAATTTGGGATTAGGCGAAATATTCACAGGCGAGGCAGATTTTATCACAAACGCAAGCCTAATGGACGATTCTTTTTACGGCGAAGCAATAGCAACAATATTGGAATTGTGGAATCCCGAGCAAATTTATTTTGCCGAATATTATCACGGCTACCACGGCAACGAATCGCTCTTCAGACAACTGCCGCTATGGGTACGATTGGCAACTTTCCAAACAATAATCCTGGCAATAGTAGCACTCCTACATCTAGGCAAACGATTCGGCAACCCAATCCCAATGCACGAACTAACCGACCGAGAAGAAAACGAGCAAATTCTAGTTCTAGCACGACTCTACAGGCGTGCTGACAAAAAGTCAAAACATTAGGACCTTGGGGCTCTGCCCCAAACCCCGCAAGGAACGCGTCCCTTGACCCGCTGTTTTTTTATGGGCTTTTTGTTGGGTCATGCGAGGGCAAATATTTCGACTATACTTTGTTTTATACTATCTAACCTAAACCAAAATGCGGGTCAAGGGCGCGCGCGTCCTTGCGGGGTTTGGGGCAGCGCCCCAAGGTTTTAACGTTAATTACGAAAGGATAATTTTATGAATACTAAAAGTTTAGCGAGCAAGTTAAAAATGGAACTTAATGAAGTGATAAAAAATCAAGAAACGCTGACGGAATTGGCTATTACGGCATTGTTGGCAAAAGGGCATATTTTGGTTGAGGGCGTTCCTGGACTTGCCAAAACGTTGTGGTCTCGTTATTTGGCGCAGAATATGTCGATGGATTTTAAGCGGGTGCAATTTACTTCTGATCAGTTGCCATCGGATATTTTGGGAACGAAAATATTTAATCAGCAAACCAGCCAATTTGAACTGCGAAAAGGTCCGCTGTTTACCCAATTATTTTTGGCGGACGAGATAAATCGTACTCCTCCCAAAACGCAATCGGCTTTGTTAGAGGTAATGGAAGAACGCGCAATTACAATAGACGGCATTAGGCACGTTTTGGACGAGCCGTTTTTCGTTATGGCAACGCAAAATCCTGTCGAATATGAAGGCACATATCCGTTGCCAGAAGCCCTGCTAGATAGGTTTATGATGAAAATTGTAATATCTTATCCAGGAGTTGCGGCAGAAAAATTGATTTTGCAAATGCACCACAGCGGTTTTGATAATGTGCGCTTAACAAAAAAGACAAATCGGACAGAAGAGCCAATTTGTACCTCCGCAGAAGTCGCCGAATGTCGTGAGGAAATCGCCGCTGTTGCCGTGGAAGATAGCGTTATGAACTACATAGTAAGCATTGTAGAAACAACTCGCCGTGTTAGTGCGGTTATGCACGGAGCAAGCCCGCGTGGTTCGGTTGCGTTGTTGCTTGCCGCAAAAGCGTTCGCCGCAATGGACGGCAGAGATTTTGTTATTCCCGACGATATTAAATATTTGGCGATTCCAATATTGCAACATCGCATTATTCTAAAGCCAGAGGCGGAAATTGACGGGGTAAAAGCTAATTCTGTAATCGAAAATATTTTATCTCAAATAAAGGTGCCAAGATGAGTGTTACAAAAAGGTTTGTATTTTTAGCTTTTGTCGGGATTCCGATAATTATCGTTTTGGGATGGTTTTCAAATTTTTTGGCGATGTTGCTGTTTGTGGTGTACAATTTGGTAATTTTGGCTTTGCTTGTACTAGATTTCACTATGTCGCCCCAAACGCCGTTCATCGAGGTAACTCGAATAGATCCCGATCGTGCCGTTATTGATAGCTTTGTGAAATTGTCTCATAATGCGGAAAATACGGTTGCTTTTAATGTGCAGAATGATTCTAATTTTCCGCTGAAAATTGAGGGCGTTGATACGGTTGCAAGCCGCCATTTTGCGGTATCTAACGAAAATTTAACGCATACAATTAACCCTGGCAGTAATTCCCAGTTTAGTTATAGCGTAACGCCGTCAAAACGTGGCTCGTTTACGTTTACTAATATCCACCTAAAAGTGTACGGTTTGCTTGGTTTGGCTATAAAATATCACGTTTACAAGCAACCTTTGGAGGTCAAAGTTTATCCCAATTTGCAAGATTTAAGCAAGTTTCGCTTAATGATACAAAAAAATAGGTTGCTACCACGTGGCGAGAAAACGGTTCGCCTGTTTGGACCAGGCACAGAGTTCGAAAGTTTGAGAACATACGTTGACGGCGACGATTACCGCAAAATCAACTGGCCTGTAACTGCACGAGAAATGCGTCTTATTGTCAACGATTATCAAATTGAGAAAAATCAGCCTGTATTTATGTTGATTGACTGCGGCAGACCAATGAGTTACGATGTAAAGGGTTACAAAAAGCTAGATTACGCCATAAATGCCTCGTTGGTGCTTTCTGATATTGTCAACCAAAAAGGCGACCAAAGTGGGCTACTCGTTTTTGACAAGGAAATTAAAACGGTAATTTCGCCAGGCAAAGGAGAAATTCACCGCAATAATTTAATGGATGCCCTATATCACATTGAAGATACAAAAGATACATCCAACTATCAAGCGGCGTTCCGCGAGTTATGCACACGCCAAAAACGCCGAAGTATAGTTTTTATATTTACCGATTTTGAAACTCTCGAAGAGGCACAAGAATTAACTGGGCATATATCCCAACTAAAACGCTGGCATTTTCCGATAGTAATTTTTATGAAGAATGAAGAACTGCTAAATTTAGCACAAAATTCTGACAGGCACATTAACGAAGTTGCAAACGCATTCTTAACGGAACGCAAACAGCTATTTCGCACTCTAAACGCTATGTCCGTACCAAACATCGAAACGCCAGCCGAAAAATTTTCAACCACCGCCGTAAACCAATATTTACGCTTGCGTGGGTAAAAGATTAGGACCTCGGGTGCCCGCCTGCCGACGGGCAGGCTGCCCGAACCCGCAAGAAACGCGCCTGCCTGTCGGCAGACAGGTCCCTTGACCCGCTATTTTAGGTTGTGCTAATAAAGGAGGAGATTTTGTGCAACATAATATAACTACACGATGCAATAATGTTGGATTGCGTCCTGTTGGCGAGAATGATTTAGAATTTTTGCGGAACTCTCGCAATAATGCGGAGCTTACCAAATATTTGAGGAAAATTCCGCATATTACAACTGAAATGCAAAAACGCTGGTTTGCCGAAAATCAAGCGGATTCCGATTGCTATATGTTCGCAATAGAAGAACTTGTCGAGTTTAAGACAATTATTGGAAGTGTTGCTTTGTACAATTTTAACGGCAAAACAGCCGAGTTTGGTCGCATTGTAATAGGAAACGATTACGCTCGTGGCAAGGGTTTGGGATTTTTGGCAACCGTTTTAACGCTTAATTTAGGGTTTTCTCATTTTGGGTTGTCAAATATTGTTGCAAGTGTCCACGAGGAAAATATATACGCAATAAAAGCCTACGAAAAAGCAGGGTTTACAATGTACGGCGAACAAAATAACGAGTTAAAAATCTCAATTACAAAAGAAAATTTTTATGATAATGTAATTTTGCAAAATATTTTGCGTAAAATTTCCGTTGACAAGCCGCCAACTGTCGATGATGTTTTAGTTTTGCGGTTTCAAGAACTGGGCGACGAACGAGGAAAATTAGTTGTAATTGACGGCTTCGATGGCAAACCCAACCGAAATTTACCGTTTGAAATTAAACGAATTTTTTACATATACGATACAATCGCCGATGTTGTTCGTGGACAACACGCCAACCGCTTTTCGGAATTTTGTTTTATCAATATTACGGGAACAACCAAAATAAAAGTGGTTGACTGCAACGAAAATAGCAAAGTTTTCACGTTGGATAAACCCAGCGAAGGCTTGTATCTTCCCAAAATGATTTGGAAAGATATGTACGATTTTTCGGCGGACTCTGTGCTGTTGGTGCTTTCTAACCAATATTACGATTCCACCGAATATATACGCAATTATGCCGATTTTTTGGCGTTAAAAGTGCAATAAAAATGACATACTTTTGACACAAATAGCTTGAAAATTGGCTATATAATAAGAATGCAAATCGAAAATTAAAAAAATTGCGTTTTTACAAACGTAGGGGCGGATAATATCCGCCCGTTATGGCTTGCGGGCGGATAATACTTGCCCCTACAACAACCATCAAAAAAAATTTTTTTCAAAGGAGGGTTTTCAACCATGAAAATCAAATTGACAATTATGTTAATTTTCGCCTTTTTGGCAACCGCAACATTTACGGTTTACGCCACCGATTTAACCGACATTAACGCAATAAACGAGCGAATCCGTGCTTTAGAAGAACTAGAATCACGCTTAAATGCACTGGAAAATCCGCAACCGCAAGTTGAGCAAAATGGGCAAAATAGGCAAAATCCCGTTGCAACCTTTAACATTTGGGAACCTCGTTTTGCCAACTGGAACACAAACAATGTACAACAGCCGCAACAGCAACAACCACAAATGGGCAGAGGTCGCAATCGAAATAATATGTCTAACGCACGTGGAAATGGAATGTGGCGTTAATTTAGGAGGAAATTATGAGCAACGATAAAGAATATTTCAGCAAAAACAAACCATGGATAGTAGGTTTAATAATCGCCGTGGTAATAATTGGGCTACTTTTAGGAGCGAACTTTTCGCTTTTCGGGCTTAATGGGGATAATTCCAATAATATTGCCGAAACCACAAATCTGGAAACCACCGTTGCAAATTTGGCACAAGAACGGCTTGAATCCAATTTGCAAGCCGCCGCACAAGAACGCATTGCATCCAATTTGCAAGCCGCCAATTTGAACCCGTACGAGATTAGCAACTTTAACGATAATAATCCCAACAAAAACATAACAATCAACATCGAAACAGGCACAATGCAAATAAACAACCGCACAATAAACCGCTATTTTTACACGAACGACAGCGGAATACAACATTACGCAGGGCAACCGATTATTGCCAACGAAAACGACCGTCTAACAATTACGGCAACCAACAATACGACAGTGGACACAAGTTTGCATTGGCACGGTTTGCTAGTTGACAACTCTATCGACATAGCGGGCATTTCCGCTGGCGAAACTCGTGTAATGGATATGCCGTTACAGCAAACTGGCACATATTGGTATCACGCACACACGCGCCCAGTCCGCGATCAGGTTGATTATGGAATGTACGCACCGTTTGTAATTCGCACGGCGTACGATAACGAGTACAGCAAAGATTACATTCTCGTTTTGGATGATTGGTATGTTGACGGTGCAGGAAACTTGCTTTCGCAGCCATGGAGCGGCACTGGCGGAATGGGCGGAATGATGGGCTCAATGGAACGCATGGGAAATGTCATGACTGTCAACGGACAAACTGCTACAAACGTTTCGCCCATCGAAATAAGCACAGGGGAAATTGTCAAGGCACGTTTTATCAATGCCAGCACGGTATTATTGCAGGTTTTAGATTTCCCATTTCCAGTAACGGTAACGCACACCGACGGAATGCCTTTGCAATATCCACGGCTTGCGACAAGCATTCTCATTGCACCAGGCGAACGCTACGATGTTGAAATTCAGGCACTAGAAGGAATGCCAACCACAACCTACATAACAAATAGTGCCAGTCCGCAAGCCAATATTCCGATAATTTACACTCCCGTTGAAAATGCGGCTATTGTAGAAAGTCCATTTGTGCCAGCCGAGCCACTAAATTTACCGCTAGCGGGCGATTATGAAATTGATGCAGAAATGATATTGACATCTCATATGCGGCAATGGATGATAAATGGGCGAGTTTATCCCGATACCGAGCCATTGCGATTTTCGCTTAACCAGCCGTATGTTATCCGCATTTACAACAACGATTTCGGAATGGGCATGATGGGCGGTTCGCACCATCCAGTGCATTTTCACGCCAACCATTTTGCCGTACTTTCCATGAACGGATACGCGCCCGATCAGCAGATTCTAAAAGATACCGTAAACGTCCCAGTAGGCGAATTTGTGGACATTCTAGTTAATTTTACCGAACCAGGTACATGGATGGTTCATTGCCACATTCTCGACCACGAAGACGGCGGTATGATGACACATATAATTGTTGAATAATAAACCTTGGGGGCGCTGCCCCCCCCCGCCTGCCGGC
>WRKG01000264.1 GCA_009778185.1 Bacillota bacterium | reverse complement strand
CAGCATCGATGGTGGAATCAGCCAACCATCGGTCATATTCTTGTTTGTAGTTCATAATAGCCTCCTTGGAAACGTTTAATGGGTTTATTATAGCATAGGAAAAATTTTTTTGCAAGGAAATTTTTTTGGAAATAGCAGAAAATTGAGGGTTACAAATTTTTTTAAGATAGCAATTTTCTGTAATTTTTGCGTTAAAACAAGATTGCTTGTCGCAAAAATGTATAAATATGCAAAAAGTATGTACTAAATTTTTGTTAAAATTTAACGAAAAAAACATTAACTTTATTTTGACAACATAAAAAATATATACAGTTTTCACAAATTTTAATGTTGCTAAATTAGCTTTAAGCTATTGACAAAGCGATTTTTGCGATATATACTGAATTTTGTAATATAGTTTGTTTTTAGAATTAAGTTAGGAGGCTATTATGTTTAATATAGGCACTATTATAAAATTAAGACGTTTAGAATTAGGGTTGACTCAGCAAGCAGTTTGTGGCGACAGAATGAGTGTAACAACCTTACATCGAATAGAAAAAAACGAACAACTTCCCAATAAACACAATTTTGAGTACCTTATGGATAGATTGGGGATTTTGTCACAAAAATATTCTTACCTATTAAGCTATGAAGATAAAGATATTTATGATTTAAGGTATAAGTTTGAAACTTCTTACAACCAAGGAGATTATAAGGTAGCTACAGAATTTTTAACTACACTTAAAACCTTGCCAAATGCACTTGAACACGGAATTTTTTTAGCAATAGCAGAAACCCTGCTACTATTACAAGATACAAGCGTACCAAATGAAACAAAATTATTAGAGGCACAAAAAACGGTTGATATTTTTTGTAAAAAATTTTCACCAAACAAAATAGCCAAAACTTTACTAATGAAAAAAGAATTGATGATGCTTGTCGCTTTGGCAACCGCTCATTATAAAGTTGACAATAAACAAACGGCGTTTCACATATTGAACGAACTTATTGCTTACATTAACAAAAACATTGAAGATAAGGGTAATGTAGCGTTACTTTATGTTAAAATTATGTTATGCCTTTCGGCATATTATATTGACGATGCCGATTATACCAAGGCGTTGTATTTTTGTGAAGAGGGATTAAGTGCGTGCTTGGGTAACGATTGTGGTATGATTTATGTTGCTAAATTGACTTTTAACAAGGCACGTATTTTGTTTAATCAAAATCAAGAAGAACAAGCCAATATTTACTTAAAAAATGCGCATAACTTAGCTGTAATTTTAAGCGAAAGGGCGGATTGCCTTGTTGCCAAAATGAATAATTATGCTAAAGAACAAAGTTTAGTGATTTAGTGTTTACAAAATTTGATAGTGTTTCGTGGGAATTATTATACATGAAACACTTTTTTTGTTTGGAAATTTTAAGTTGCTTTTAATAGTCGTTTTGCGAAAATTATTTTTGCGTGAAGTGCCTATTGCGGATTTATGATACTGATATTACAATGTATTTGTAACATTTTGCGACACAACCTAGCAGGAAACTTTGAAAGTAGTTTACCTATTGCACCATTTAGAGAATATTTATACATAGTTGACTGCGATTTGACGATACGGCTTGCGTTATTGCTAAATTTAATTTGAAGGGAGGGTTGCTATAATGAAAATTAAAAAATCAAGAATGGTTTCCATGCGTCTTGGTAATGGTAATTGCCATGGTGTTTGTGATGGCAATGGTAACTGCCCTTGCTAGTGAGTAATTGATTTAGAATTTAACTTTGTTTCAACTGATTTAATCAGGCTCGAATGTAGCCACCCCCTCTGCACCACGCTTTTCCTTGTAACCTTGAGGGGGATTTTAACTAAAAATGGTCGCCCTCTCTTCACCACATTTTCGCTATTGTATTGAGGGGGCTTTCAATTAAAAATTATGGAGGTTATTATGAACTATAAAATATCCAAGTTATTCTCAATGAATAAAAATGCAAAAGGCTATTGCCTAAATGCTTATACAAGTGCCAGTAACATCGAGTTGTTTGAAGAAGATTACATAAAAGAATTTGATTGTTTATTGCAAAACGGCGGTACTAACAAAATCGCCACGGAACTAGAAGAGGCACTACTTGACAATAAAATATTGGTAGAATCCAATTTTGACGAAGATAAATTTGTCGCTAATTCTTTTGAGGAATACGAAAAGGATTTATTTGGGTTAATGATTTTTCCAACGGAACAATGTAATTTGCGTTGCGTATATTGCTATGAGGATTTCCCTAATTATCAGTTAACATCTGCCCATTATGACTTGCTCAAAAATGAAATTTTAAGGCAAATAAACGAAAACGGCAAAAAAAGCATTGTAATTTCTTGGTTTGGCGGCGAACCTTTGCTTGTGCCGAATGATATACTAAACTTTACGCAAGAAATAAAAAATATTACCGAGCAATGTGAAATTGCCTTTACTGGTGCAATAACAACAAACGCAACATTATTAACACAGGATTTATTTTTGAAATTAGTTGACAGTGGTGTCTATGTATATCAAATTACTTTGGACGGCTTTTTTCACGATACACAACGTGTATTTTCTAATGGGAACGGCTCTTTTGATTTGATTTTACAAAATATAAAAAATATGTTGGCAACCGATAAGGAATTTAGACTAACTGTGAGAGTAAACATCTCACAAAATGATTTTGACTTTGCTTTTTACGATTTATTTAAGCAATACGCAAATGACGAGCGTTTGTTTTTTTCCACCAAAACAATAGGAAATTGGGGAGGAAACGAGAATAATTTGCAAATTATAAGCAAATCAGATGCAAAAGATTATGTGAAAAAACACGTTGAGTATTTAGAAAATTTGCAACTTAACCATCATGCAAATGAGCCAGTAGGTATGTTTTCAGAAAATTGTTACGCCAGTATTAAAGATTATTTTGCGATTAGGGCAAATGGTCGCATAAACAAATGCACCGTTGCACTTAACGACCCTGCAAACGATATAGGCTACATGAATCTTGATAATGGAATTTTAGAAATAGACGAAGAAAAAAGTAAAATTTGGTATAACACAACTTTACAAGAAGAATGCACAAATTGTGAGAAAAAGATAAAATGCTACAATAAATCTTGTTCATTTAGCAGAATAAAAAGCGGCAAAAATATATGTTGCTAATAGTAACCAAAAAAATTATAGGAGGACAAAAATATGTTCAAATTAAACTGGCAACACAATAAATTTTACACAGTAGCCGTATTCACATTTGGGGCTTTTCTAATAACTACCATGCTTTATGGACCAATATTGACAGGTAATGCCGTGGATACTCTAACAACAGCCGTTGAAGAAAATGTTACGGTTGACCTGTTTGCATTAGTTTTTCCAGTAATAGCGTACATTACGATATTTCAAGCCTTGCACGCATTAAAGGATTTTTTTATGAACCGCTATCAAGTAGGCTTTTACAACACCATTTACAAAGCACTTGCCGCAAAATTAGTTAGAAAAAACCGTAGCGTTTCGGAGGTAATTAACATTTACAATCAAGATGTTTTATCGATCGTTTCAAATTATATGATAGCGATTTCTAACATATTTACGCAATCGTTACAATTTATTTTGGCAACTGCTGTTGCTCTCACGATTTCTGTAGAAATTGTATTGATTTTATTTGCTATAACTGCTGTTTCCTTTACGGTTAGCCATTTATTCAAAAAGCCACTTGCCAACCGCGAGCAAGAACGCCTGAAACAAATGGGAAAATTAACGGAAATGTTAAATGGAATATTTTCGGCAGTACGCACGATAAATGTCTTTTTAAGTCGTCCTTTTGCGGTATCAAAAGTCGGAAATGCTGTCGATAATACTAATAAAGCACGTATTCGCTTTATGGATATGTCCGCCATTGCATACAATGTAAACACAACTTTTGCGTATTCTACTATGTATATGTGCATTATCGGCTCTTTTATATTGGTTTATTTGGGATATGCTCAACTTGGGCAAGCTATTACCTTGTATATGCTTTTGCAATATATTTCTCCTGCATTGTTGAGTTTGATGGAGCGAAAAAACGCAATAGATTCCACAAAAAATGTCCGAGAAAAATTGCTTGCGATTCTCAACGAAACCGAAGAAGGCACAGTAAACAAGCTACCTTTAGGAGATATTTCTCTGAATAACATCTCGTTCAGCTACACGGACGAGCCTTTTATGGAAAACATAAATCTCAAATTTGAGCAGGGCAAAAAATACTTGATAACTGGCTCTAGTGGTAGTGGAAAATCTACAATGTTGCAGTTAATATTAAAAGAATTATCTCCAAAAACGGGCAACATAACTTTCGGCGGAGTAGATATTGCCGATGCAACAACCCTTGCATTATACGAAAATATGGCATATGCCGCCCAAAATATCGAACTTGTACCTGGAACATTAACCGAAAATATAACTTTAGGTTTGCCGTACGACAAGCCAAAATTAGAAAATATCGTAAAAATTCTAAATTTGGAGAAAATTTTCGATAATTTTGATATTGAACTTTCCGAAGAGCAAAATAATTTTAGCGGCGGCGAATTGCAACGAATAACCATCGCAAGAATGTTATATAAAGATTGCAATATTCTAATCTTTGACGAATTTGCATCTGCATTAGACGACACAAACGCCCACGCAATCGAGAAATTTTTGCTAGATATAAAAGGCAAAACAATAATAAGCATTAGCCACCGTATAAACGAGGCGGTTTTGGATAGGTATGACGGGGTTATTTCTGTGGATAATGGAAAAATTTCGGTTAAATGATTTAGGCATGTGAATAAATTTACACGATTGTTTGTAAGGGCGGACCCGTCTGATAGGCGGGTCTGCCCGTTTTTGCTATACAATACTTCAACATTTTACAAATCTCAATTTTCATTTCGCCAAAATCCCTTTAATTCTACCTCCAGCGGTGGGATGCCCCTGCTTTTCTGCTGCACGATACCATTTTATCGCCTCGTTGATATTTTTATTAACTCCGCTACCAGTTTCGTACATAACTGCAATTTTGAACTGACTTTCTGCATCGCCAAGTTTTGCCGCTTTTAAGAAATATCTAGCTGCAACTTCTAAATTTTTTGGAACTTTTTTACCTTGTACGTGCATTACCGCATAATCATGGTTTGCCTTTGGGTTATTTTTATCTATTTGCTTAATTTTCGGCTTTGTCGCTTGCATTTTCTCGGAAAGTTTATCAGAAAATTTCTCGGAAATTACTTCTTTTTCAACTTTTGTAGATTCGTCTGCTGTAGTTGGCGGAATAACAACGTCAACATACGGTGCGGTTGTAGCTTGCTTTTCAGTAGCTTGCGGACGTGTATTTTTTGCCAATTCTTCAACATAAGAATGAGCCTTTTTTAAGCCCTGTTCGGTCAAATTTAACAAAAGTTCTGCCGATTTTGAATTTTTAGCAGTTTCGGTTAATTTTTCTAAACTTTTTGAGAAAAATCCTTTTGACGAATTTGGCGATTTATTATCAGTAATTGTAGGTTGTGCAGTTGACAAAATCGGTGGAGTTACCGCATTTGGTGCTATCGAAACTGTTGAATTTTTCGACATTTTCGACTTTTTCGACAATTCCGACATTTTCGTCAACTCTTCCAAAAGTTCGGACGGTAAGCCAATTCCAATGCCAAGCGTGTATATCGCCGCATTTGCCCGAGATTCCTCTAAACCGCATTCGTCTACTAAATGTGCCTTTATTTGGTTGACAGAAATTTTTTGACGAGAGGATTCCAATGGCAACAATGCAGCAAGTTTTTCGGCGGCGTTGCCCTCGTTTATGGCAATGCGTAGGGTAGTACGCAACTTTGTGTTACTTGGATATATGTCATAAATTAGGGCATTCAAAAAAGATTTGTCGGCATATGCTACATTGCCTTTTTGCTTAATGTATTCACGCAACCGTATTTCAGGGCTTTCCATGAATATTCCTCCCTACAAAATTTGTCTTATCAAACATCAATATTTTACATTATTATTTAATTTTTGTCAATATTTTTGAAAATTTTGGAACGTTGTTTTTTGGTGGACATTTTGAGTTCTCCTAGTAGAAAACGGGCAGGTGTTTTCCGCCCGTTTTTCCAATTTTGCAATGGTCTAACATTTTGCAATAATCCGTGGTTTACACATTTATTTTTTCTGCATCCGTTTCTCATAAATAAATTTATTTCAAGTAATTCAAACCTAAATTACTTTCGTTGCGTTGCGTAGCCAAACCTGCTCATCGGCAGTTAGCAATGGCGATAATTTTTGATAAACTTGCTCGTGGTAATTGTTCAAAAAGGCAAGTTCGGTGGGCGATAGCAAAGTTTTGTCAACTGCTGTTATATCTATTGGGCAAAAAGAAATTATTTCAAATGCTAAAAATGTCCCAAATTCGTTTGTGGTTACTTCTGTTACAAGCATATCGTTTTCCGTGCGAATGCCGTGTTTGCCCGCTTTGTACAATCCTGGTTCGTTGCTGCACAGCATTCCTGGCAATAACGCCTTTGCAGGATTTCCTGGACGATGGGCTATTCCTGGCGGAGTTTCGTGGACGTTCAAAAAATAGCCGATTCCGTGTCCTGTGCCGTGATTGTAGTTCATGTGGGCATCCCAAATGGCTTGTCTTGCCAAAATATCCAGGTTTACGCCAGAAATTCCCTTCAAAAAAGTTGCTTGTGCCAACGCAATATGCCCTTTTAGCACCAACGTGAAATCTCGCCGCATTTCGTCAGTTAGCTTGCCAACTGCGATTGTGCGCGTTACGTCCGTTGTGCCGTCTAAATATTGCCCGCCTGTGTCAACCAGTAAAAAACCCTCTTTTTTGACCGTGGCGCAACTTTCTTTGGTTGGGCTGTAATGCACGATTGCCGCATTTTCGCCGTATGCCGCTATTGTGGTAAAGCTATCGCCCACACAATCCGCTTGCTCTAATCGCAGGGCGGCAATTTTTTCTTGTACATCAACTTCGTCAACCGCAATTTCACCCAACTCGGAAATCCATTTTAGCAAGCGAACCAACGCAACTCCTTCTTTTAGAAATGCGTTTCTCATGTTAGCTATTTCTGTGGGATTTTTTACGGCTTTCAAATCGGAAATAATGCTGAAAGTTTTCTTAAATTCTGCCGTTTTTGGCACAGCGTTAAGTAGACTTACGCTACTGCTGTTTGGCGAATATAACAGGGTTTTGTCGGCGGATTTTTCTTTTACGTAGTCAAAAATCTCGTCATATGCACAAATTGTAAAATCGGATAAATGAGATTTTACCTCGCTCGTGAGTTTGCGTTCGTCAATGAAAAGCCACGCATTTTGAGAATCAACCAACAAATACGCAAAAACAACGGGCGTGTTTTCTATATCGTTGCCGCGAATGTTGGTAATCCAAGCAATTTCGTCCAAAGCCGCCGTGAAATATAATGCGTTTGGCTTTTTCTCTTGAATTTTTGCACGCAATTCTGCCAATTTTTCGGTGGACGTTTTGCCAGTAAATTTTATATCGTGTATAAAAGCAGGAGAAATCGGCAAAATTGGGCGATTTTCCCACAATTCATTTACTATGTCTTCAAAAAAATAGGTTGCTTTTATAGCATTTTTCAAATCGTTAAAAGCGGCTATTGAGAGCGTTCTAGCATCAAATCCAATATTTACTTCGGATTTTTCAGCAAATTTTTGAGAAATCCATTTGCTATAATTGGGAACATCTTGTCCACCGTTTTCGCCAGGTTTGAACAGCTTTATTACAGTGCCGTCAAGCTGTTTTTCTGCTTGCAAAAAATAGCGTCCGTCCGTCCAAAGACCAGCTTCGTCCGCCGTAACAACCACAATTCCATTTGAGCCAGTAAACCCAGAAATCCATTCTCGGCTTTGCCAATATCCCGTTACGTACTCGCTTTGATGTGCATCGCTGCCTGTAAAAATGTAGGCATCAATGGATTTTTTCCGCATTATTTCACGCAATGCGGCGATTCTTTCGTTTATATAATTTTTTTCCAAAATATTTCCTGCTTTCCATATATTTTTGACATTTTTATTATAATTTATTGCGGCGTGTTTGTCCAGTTGTCAAGTTGTTAACAGATTCAACCATTCTTGAACATTGTAATATTTTACAGAAGTTACAGCTGATTTTACCGTTTTTGCTTGATTTTGTGGGCTTGTGTACGTGCCGTTAAGTTCGGATAAATTTATGCTTGGCAAAAATATATCGCAACCATTATTTTTGTCGTTTAGTAAAATTGTGAATTGTACACTTTGTGAAAAGTTCGCAATATCGGGAATTTCCCCGCCAAAAGCCAGTATTGCACTGGGATTTTTATTTGGACTTTTTTGTATACCAAAATTTTTTATTGCTTGGCTATTGCCGTATTTTGTCAACTGAAAATTCGCCGTTACTGGCAATATTTCTTGTGCGGGCAATAATTCTTCTGACGAAAAAATTTCTGCTTTTGGCAACGTTAATTTTGCCCAATCCAAAATGGCTTGTATATCTTCATTGGAATTTTTTGCACTAACAAAAATTGCCACATTTTCAAATTTTTGCAACGTTTCCATTGCTGTTTTTGCAAGCGAAACAGCCGTTTTATGAGATATTGGCTTATCTCGTTTTTCGACTTTTTCGACTTTTTCGACTTCTTCGACATTTTCGACAAGTCCAAATCGACCGCGATTACAAAGCAATTCACCGTTTTGCGGCAAAGTTCGCAAATAAACATGACCTTTTGCCGTATTTATCACATTGCAGCCGACATTACACATTGTGCAAATGGATTCAACTTGCGTTTCGTCAACGGTAATCGGCACTTTTTCCGCCAATGCGCCCGTCGGACACATTGTTACACATTGTCCGCAGCCAATGCAATTAGTTTGAAAAATAGGTTGATTATAAACCGTAGTTACAACCGCAGGATAGCCCCTATTTGTGGAACTTAACACGGATTCGCCGATTATTTCTTCGCAAGCACGAGCGCACAAACCGCATAATATGCACTTGCCCAAATCTCGTGTAAAATGCGGATGGCTCATATCCAAGTTATATTTTACTTTTTCGGGCTTGGCGAAATTTTGCGGATTCGCATTGTAATCGGTGCTGTAATGCAAAAGTTTGCACTCAAAATAATCGGCACAACCGCACGATAAACATCTCGCAGCCTCTTCATTTGCTTGCTGTTCCGTCAAATTTAATGCAACCTCGTCAAAAGAATTTACTCGGCTATTTTTGTCAATCAATTTTACATTTTGGCGTTTTGCGGTTGAAAAATGAGCAAAATCTTCCGCTGTTTTCGTGTCTTTTACTAGCGGCAACGGAGTTTCAGTTGCGACAAGTTGCCAATCTTTGCCCATTAGATAATCGTGAATTGCGGCGGCGGCATTTTTTGCGTGAGCAATGGCTTCGATGGCGATTCCGCCTTTGTTTATGGCATCTCCGATAGCAAAAACGCCAGGTAAATTTGTCTTAAAATCGGCAACTTCGACCGCTCCCCACGAGTTAAGCGGGATATTTTGCAAGCCGTCCATATCCAAAGCCTGTCCAATCGCCTTTATAACAACATCGGCGGCAATTAGCTCTTCTTGTCCAGGCAAAATTACAGGAGAACGGCGGCCGCTTGCATCGGGTTCTCCCAACGCCATTTTTTGCACGTTTAGCCCAGTTGCATTAACCGACAATGGCCCCTCCAAAAATCGGAAAATAACGCCCTCTTCAAGGGCTTCTTCGTATTCGTCGGCGGCTGGCATTTCGTCCTTTGTGCGACGATAGACCATTGTTACTTTTGCGGCGTTTAATCGAATTGCCGTTCGAGCAACGTCCATTGCGGTAAATCCGCCACCGACAACCACAATTTGCTTTCCCGAGATATTTGTGGGATTTCGCAAAAATTCGATTCCGCCGATTGAAAACTCGTTTTCGCCCTCGCAACGCATCGGCATCGATTTCCACGCACCAACCGCCACAACAACGGCTTGAGATTGGCTTTTTACGGTATCAAAATCAATGGTTGCTCCAATTCGGCAATTATTTTGGAAGACGATTCCCATTTTTTGGAACGTTTCGAGTTCTAAATCCAAAATATTTTTTGGCAACCTATATTCGGGAATCCCATAACGCAACATTCCGCCCATTTGTGGCATTGAATCGTAAATTGTTACGTTATGACCTTGCAATCGCAAAAAGTAAGCGGCAGTTAATCCTGCGGGACCACCGCCAATTATAGCTACATTTTTACCCGTTTTGGAAGAAATTTGCGGAATAATCGGATTTTTTAGGGAAATATCGCCAGCAAAGGCTTTTAACCTTGCAATATTTATGGGTTCGTCTTTCAAATGGCGGCGACATTCCGTTTCGCAAGGGTGCGGACAAATTCGCCCAATAGAGGCAGGCAATGGCAACCGCTCTTTTATGAGAGATACGGCATCTTCGTACAAACCGTGAGCAATCAAACCAACATACCCTTGACAATCCGTTTGAGCAGGACAAGCCAACATACAAGGCGCACGGCAATCTCCGCTATGCTCCGACAGCAAAAATTCTAGCAAAGTTTTGCGAGCATTATTCACACGTTCCGAGTTGGTTACAACCGCCATTCCGTCCACCGCAAGCGTTGCACAAGCACGAATAAAGTTTTTTTTGCCAGCAACCTCGACAATGCAAAGCCCACAATTTCCCTGCGGTTTTACCCGAGAATCGTGGCACAAAGTAGGAATATGAATATTATTTTGGCTAGCAAGTTCTAATATAGTGGCGTTTGGCTGTATTTGTATTTCTTTTCCATTTATTGTAAACATAGTTTTTTCCTTTCAAATCAAATTATTAAAACCTCGGGCGCTGCCCGAACCCGCAAGGTTGAATTTTGTCCAGTGGACAAAAGAACAGCGCCCTCCCGCCTGCCGGCGGGCAGGTGACCCGCATTTTTATTAAATTGAATTGTTGTATAATGTACTATCTTACCCACTTTTATTTCTAAAAAAATCAAACACGGCTTGTGCGGCGGTTAAATTCATGCTGTCAACCGTGGATAATTCTTCAACGGTTGCGCGGCGGATTTTGTCAAGCCCCTTAAAATGGCGCATTAGTGCCTTTCGGCGAGTTGCTCCAATATTGGGAATATCGTCCAAAACGGAATGCACTTGCGAATCCGCTCGCAATTTGCGGTGATATTCCACTGCGAAACGATGCACTTCGTCTTGGATGCGGACAATTAGGCGAAAACCCTCGCTAGTTTTTGGCGGAGTTATCTCATTATTATTGAAAATTAGCCCTCTTGTGCGGTGGCGATCGTCTTTTATCATGCCGCAAACTGGGATATTTAAGCCCATTTTTTGCAAAACTTCTTCCGCCGCGCTCACTTGTCCTTTGCCGCCGTCTATCATAAGCAAATTTGGCGTTCTTGAAAATTTTTGTTCGGTGTAATTGTCATTTTCAGCCATTTCTGACCTTTCTGCTCTTTCTGTCAAGTATCGATTAAACCGCCTAGTAATTACCTCTTCCATGCTGGCGTAATCGTCGGGCCCGTGAACGCCTTTAATTTTGAATTTACGATAATCGCTATTTTTGGATTTTCCGTCTTCGAAAACCACCATCGAGCCGACCGATTCAAAGCCCTGAATATTAGAAATATCGTACGCTTCGATGCGTTTCGGCGGTTCGGATAATCCCAAAAAGGTTGACAATTCATTCAAGGCTTTTTTGTCTCGTTCTGCACCTTTTTTTATGTTAAATCCAAATTGTTGCATTGTCAAAGTTGCGTTTCGTGCCGCCAACGTGAGCAACTCGTGTTTTTCGCCTTTTTGTGGGGTTATCAACCTAACTTGTCGCCCTTTTATATTTGTCAACCATTCTGTAATAATTTCGCTGTCGGTCGGAACAAACGCCGTTATAAGTTCTTTTGGAATAAACGCCGCTTCCGAATAAAATTGTTTGATAAATGCCGAAAAAATATCACTGCCTGGCAAATTTTTGTTTATCTCCTGCATAATGAAGTATTCTCGACCAATCAGTTTGCCTTCTCGCACAAAAAATACCTGCATAAAAGCCTCGTTTTCCCTGCGAGCCATTGCAATAACGTCTCGGTCGTCGGTGGTTGTGTTTTCGGCGTGTTGTTTTTCGGTCAACATTTTTATTGAGGTTAGCAAATTTCGCATTTCTGCCGCTTTTTCAAAATTTAGTTCGGCGGCGTATTTTTGCATTTTTTGGTTAAGCTGTTCGGACACATTTTCGACTTTACCGTGCAAAAACGTGATAATTTCAGCTATCATTTGCATATAATCCTCTTCGGATATGTGATAATGGCACGGTGCAGAGCATTTTCCAATGTCGTATTGCAAGCAAGGGCGATTTTTGCCAAAATCTCGCGGGAAAATCCGTTTACATCGGCGAATTTGCCAAATATCGTAAATCAAATCCAAAATTTCGCGAACCCGCTCGCCACTGGGATAAGGTCCAAAATATTTGTCATTTTTGCCACTTTTGCCACGTTCTCGTTTGGGAGAATACAGTACGCGCGGCAAGCATTCGCCGACAATTTTTATGTACGGATAACCTTTGTTATCTTTCAAGCGAATGTTGTATTTTGGGCTATATTGCTTGATAAGATTACATTCCAAAATGAGAGCCTCAATTTCGTTTTTTGTGATTATATATTCAAAGTGATGTATATGTTTCGCCAAGCTGCGGACTTTTGGATCGGTGTTACTTGTACGAAAATAACTGCGTACTCGGTTACGCAAATTTATAGCTTTGCCCACGTAAATTATCGTGTCGTGCGTATCTTTCATAATGTACACGCCAGAATTTTTCGGCAATTTTTTAAGTTCGGCAGGAATATCAAATAAAATCATGTTTATTTGGGAAATTCCAAAAAACCGCCGTGATAAGCAACGATTCCGTTGAGATTGTACGATTTCATTTTGGCGAGTGATTCTTCGGCTTGCGGCATATTGTGCGTATATATGGGATTTGAGCCGACCATTTGACCATCGTGAATATTAGCGGCATCGCCACAAACCAAAATTTTACCAGCTTGCAAATAAGGTGCAACATGACCAGGAGTATGCCCAGGAACGTGCACAAACTCAATTCCGCCGCAAATATCCCAGATTTCTTTGTCGGTTACGGCGATAATGTTCAACTTTTGTTTGGCGTAAAATGCTTTCCACATCATGCAAAAATCCTTGCTGCCGTCATCTAAAGTATCGTATTTTGCAAGCATATTGGCAAGTTTAATGGGATTTGTGCGACCGTCCAAATATTCGAGTTCGTCCGAATGAGCGTAAAGTGCCATTTTGGGGGCTATTTTTTGTAATTCGTGAATACAGCCTACATGATCCCAATCTTGGTGCGTGATAATTAAATGGGTTAAATTTTCGGCATTAAAACCCTCGGCAGCTATTGTGTTAGTAATTTCGGCAAAATCGCCAGGATAGCCCGCATCTATTAGCACGAGATTTGTGTCATCCCAGGTAAGCACTAGGTTTCCGCCTTGTCCTTCGCGGATTGGTAATATTGCTATGTTGTTTGATAATTTCATTGTAATTCCTCCTAAAATTTAAGTAGCAAGATAGCTGAATCTGCTAGTCATGCTATTAGAAATATTGTTTTTTCGGTCATAATTTAGCCAATCTTCGCCATCGGCAGTAAGAAAGAAGAGCTGTTTTATGAATGTCAACCTTGCAAATAGAAAGCATACGCACCAAGCCCCTTTATTTGTATTGAAAAACCCTCCCAAAGCCCATATTTTGGCAACCATTGTTTTGGCTTTTCTAAAGCATAAAATTCTTCAGGGGTTAATATTGCTACAATATCGCCTTTTATACGCGAATCTTCGCCGTGTCCATTTATTACTATCATGTACTTATCGTGATATTTTTGTTCCATATCTTCGATTATTACGTTATGTTCCAAAATTTCGTGTTCGCCGTCAAACGAGAACATTAAAATCATTCCTTTTGTGTAAAATTGGTATTTTGGTTATACAGTTGCCGTGCGTAGCGGTTCGGGAATATTATCATTATGAGCAATGCAACTTTCTAAATAACATTCTAATGCTTCTTGCAAATTGTCTAAAGCCAACTGTGGAGTTTCTCCATCGCTTATGCAGCCGCGCAGTTCCAAAATATGGCTTGTGTAATGTATTCCGTCTTCGTCATCTCGTTTGGTTACAATTTTTGTATACGGTAATGAAAGATAATAGTTGATGTCTTTAATATAATTTGTCATATATACTTTGGCAAGCAGAGTTACTATTCTTTGTGTCTAAGTAATATTTCTGCTACATATTGCTTGTCTATAGTGGGTTTCTTTTCGGGGACTGAAAGTTGGTCGCCAGTTGCATCTCTAAAAACTCTGTGAGATCCCTTTTGGCTAGTTATTTTATAACCATTGTGTTCTAAAACTTTTTTTGCCTCGTCAAACCTTATCCCATTAGGTTGACGTTTCATTTTGTCAACAATTTTTTTAACGCTTGCCATTTATTCACCTCCATAAAAACAGTATCACAAACTGCCATAAATAGCAATAAATTTATTTTCAAAAATAAATTTGCAAATTATTAAAATTCTGTTATACTGTAACAAGGCGTTTTTGTTGGAACTTTGACAAAAAATTAAACACGCCAAGTTAATTCGTTACTAGGAGGCTTTCTTTGATTGAAAAAACAGTAACAATAGGCTTTTCGTTTGAAACGCGTTCGGCGGCACTATTGGTGCAAACCGCCAGTAAGTTTAAGAGTAAAATTTTAATAAAAGCAGGAGAACGCACTGCTAATGCCAAAAGTATTATGGGCATTATCTCGTTGGGAATAACCGACGGGCAAGAAATTAAATTAGTAGCTGACGGTGATGACGAAAGACAAGCGATTCCAGCACTAGAACAGTTTTTTAGAGTCGGGCAATAGCCTATTATTAAAGGAGCGGCATCTTATGAAAGAGTTAACCGTAAACACCAAACACCCTTATCCTATATATTTTCGCCATTCTTTTGACGATATTTGCAACGCTTTTAGCGAGGTTGATTTGCTAAACCGTAAATCTATCATTGTTACCGATAGCAATGTCGCTCCTATTTATTTGCAAACGTTAAAAAAGGCTATTAACACCGAAAATGCCTTCATATTCACCGCCGGAGAATCCCAAAAACACCTTGGCACTATATCAGATATGTACACCGCTTTTTTGAACAGCAAACTTGACCGACGTTCCGTTGTTGTTGCTTTGGGCGGCGGCGTTGTCGGCGATATGGCGGGCTTTGCAGCCGCAACTTTTATGCGCGGTATATCTTATGTGCAAGTTCCTACAAGCCTGCTTGCACAAGTGGATTCTAGCGTGGGCGGCAAAACGGCAATAGATTTTGCCAATGTGAAAAATTTGGTTGGTGCTTTTTGTCAACCTAAACTTGTATATGTGAATTTGTCAACGTTAAAAACTTTGCCAAAACAAGAATTTACATCTGGAATGGGCGAGGCTGTCAAGCACGGAATAATTGGCGATAAATCCTATTTTGATTATCTTAAAAATAACGTTGACGATATAAAAAATTTGCAACCAACAGCATTATTGCAACTAGTCGAGGGTTCTTGCGTAACAAAATCGGCAGTGGTTGCACAAGATGAAACCGAGCAAGGTTTGCGAGAAATCTTGAATTTTGGGCATTGTATAGGACACGCAATAGAAAGCCTGTCAAATTATACATTACTGCACGGCTGTTGCGTTGCGATTGGGATGCACGCGGCTTTGTTTATATCCCACAAATTGGGCAATATTAGCCAAGCAAATTTTGACGACTCGTTGAACCTAATAAAGGCTTACGACCTTCCTACGACCGTTTTTGGCTACAAAAAAGCCGATATTTTATCCACCATGTACAAAGACAAAAAAACGTTGAACGATACGTTACGAATTGTGCTACTCAAAAAAATGGGCAGTGCTTACACCGACAGCAATATCTCGGAAGCAACCATAATTTCAGCAATAGGAGCAATTTTGGATGAGCATTAGAAAATTAAAAAATATTAGAGCAATATTTGCCGCAGTTGCGGTACTTTTAATAGTTGTTGACCAACTGGTCAAAGAATGGGCAAGAGTTGCGTTAATGCCGCCCGATGGAGCGTTCACTCTTCCCATAATAGACGGATTTATCGGCTTTAGATGGGCAATAAACACAGGCGCGGCGTTTGGCATTTTTCCTGGTGGACGTTGGTTTTTTGTCGTACTTACGATAATCGTTATTGTGCTAATTTTGATTTACGAAACAACTTTGCCGCACACAAAACAAAATTTATGGCAACGTGCAATTATGATGTTGATATTAGCAGGCGCAATCGGCAATTTCATCGACAGGATGCTCTTTGGCTACGTTGTGGATATGTTCGAATTTTTGTTCATCTCGTTTCCAATTTTTAATGTGGCAGATGTGCTTGTCGTTGTCGGCGTTTTTGGCTACCTTTTTTACGAGATTATTACTGCAATTTTAGCCAAAAGCAAAAAGGTAGAATAATGGAAACTTTGGAAACTTCTGCAACTTTCAAAATCGCGGAACAATCCGATTTTGGCAAACGATTAGACGTTTTGCTAGCTAGCAAGCTAAATTTAAGCCGTTCGAATGTACAAAAGCATATAACAGCGGGAGATGTTCTTGTCAACCTACAAAAATCGACAAATCGTTATTTAGTAAAATTAAACGACATAATAACTTGCACAATTCCGCCGCCAGAAATTTACAACGCCGTTGCAGAGCCGATTCCATTAGATATAATTTACGAGGATTTTGATATAATTATCATAAACAAAGCACAAGGAATGGTTGTACACCCTGCGGCGGGACATTACAGCGGAACTTTAGTAAACGCTCTGTTGCACCATTGCAAAGATTTATCGGGCGTAAATGGCGTAATGCGCCCAGGAATAGTCCACAGGCTCGACAAAGAGACTTCTGGACTTATTGCCGTTGCCAAGCACGACAAAGCACATCACGGATTAGCGACACAATTAGCCAATCGCACAATGGGACGCACATATTGGGCGGTTGTCCACGGCATTATATCCCAGGAAAATTTTACAATATCCCAAAATATAGCGAGACATCCAACCAACCGCAAAAAAATGGCTGTTGTAAACCCAAAAAATTCCCACAAAAACCCTGGAAAAGAGGCAATAACGCAAATAACCGTGCTAAACCGAGCGAAAAATTGCACTCTGCTAAAAGCCAAGCTACAAACAGGGCGAACGCACCAAATAAGAGTACATTTGGCACACATTGGGCATCCTGTATTGGGGGATATTATTTACGGAAATTCCGCAAAAAGCCCAGTGCAGTTGCTTCATGCAAAAATATTGGAATTGGTTCATCCCATTACAGGCGAGCAAATGAAATTTGAAATTTCGTTACCTAGCGGTTTTGATGATTTTTTGCCGTGAAATTGGGAAAATTTTACATTGACAAAAATGCCAAATTATAATCAAACAACTTAAAAACCTTGGGGCGCCCGCCTGCCGGCGGACAGGCTGCCCCAAACCCCGCAAGGAGCTTCGCCCCTTGACCCGTTAGAATTTTTGGTTTTTATTAAGTTGATTTACTATAACAAAAATACCAAATTGACAAAAATATCAGGCGGATATTACCTGCCCGTCCAGCAGGCGGGTCCGTCCGTTTTTCTGCAACAGCCTATTGTTTATATTCAAATAAGATGAGACAAATCCCAACATTCATAAATTTAACCAATAATCCGCATATTTATTCACTTTTTATTACTTTATTATGATAACTTTTCAACTTTTTTAATACCAAACTATGCACAGAATTTATCTCGTACCGCCCATTTTTGGCTTTGTTGCCAGCTTTACGATTGGTTAATATTTCGATTCCTTCGTCAACATGAGATATTGCATAAATGTGGAATTTACCCGCTTTTACGGCGGCTATTACTTCGTTGTTCAGCACCAAATCTTTTATATTTTGTTGAGGGATAATTACGCCTTGCGTGCCTGTTAATCCGCGGTTTTTGCACAGGTCAAAAAAGCCTTCGATTTTGTATGTAACGCCGCCGATTGGCTGAATATCGCCAAATTGGTTTATGCTGCCTGTTACGGCTATATCTTGGCGAATCGGCAAATCTGCAAGGCTCGACAAAACGGCGTATAACTCTGTGCTGGATGCGGAATCGCCGTCTATTCCGCTGTAATTTTGCTCAAATCCTATGCGGCACGATAATGTCAACGGAAAATCTTGTGCATAGGTTTTGCCCAAATATCCAATTAAAACCTGGATTCCCTTATCGTGGATACTTCCCGACATTTCCGCCTCTTTTTCAATGTTGACAATCCCAGATTTTCCCATGTAGGTTGTTGCGGTTATTTTGGACGGTTTCGCAAAACTGTAATCGCCCATATCCAAAACCGACAAACCGTTTATTTGTCCTACTTTTTCGCCTTGCGTATCTATCATTATTGCGTTTTCTTCTATCATTTCGGATAATTTTTCTTCGTACAAGTTTAATCTGTAAACTTGATTTTTTATAGCTTTTTCGATGTTGACAGCTGTTATTTTGGGATTTTTATCTTTTTTATCAACTTTTTTTGTCAATGTTAAACTTTCGTTAATTATATCGATTAGCTTGGCAAAATTGGCTGTAATGCGATCTTGGCGTTCGGCAAGGCGAGTTGCGTGTTCTATCAAAATTGCGACAGCTTTCGGCTCTATTTGGGCATTTTTGGAGGTTTCGCAATAGTTGTAAATAAAATCGGATAAATCTTGTATATGTTGAGATTTTATTTCGTAGTCAAAGTCAACACGAATTTTGAACAGTTTTTCAAAATAATCGTCAACATCGCACAAAACGTCGTAATACCAACTGCTGCCGACCAAAATTATTTTTATATCCAAAGGAATCGGCGCAGGTTTTATGGGAGATACAGCCATGTTATTGCTGTATTCCCGCAACGATTCAATCGTAATTTCGCTCGTTTTCAAGGTTAGCCGCAAAGTTTCCCAAGTGTGATTACTGCCCAAAATATCTTGTGCTTGCAAAATTAAATAGCCGCCGTTTGCCTTGTGCAACAGTCCAGGCTTAATTTTCATAAAATCGGTGGAAAAATTGCCATGCTCGTTGTCGTACTCAATTTCGCCCACTAAATTTGTGTAAGTTGGGTTAAAATCCACGATAACGGGCGCACCGCTGTTTGGCTCGTGTTCGGTCAACAAATTTAGCCGATAATGGTTGAAAATATCCTCGGTCGGCTTTTTTTGCTGCCACGGCATTTGCGGGATACTTTCCTCTTCCTCTTGCTCTTCGGTTGCAAAATCGGAAATATTCTCCAAAATGTCTTCTTTCACAGCTTTAAGATAGGCGAAAACAGCGGGTTGATCGGCATACATCTCCAAAATATTTGCCATGTAATGTCCCACGGCAAATAGCCCAGTGGAATATTCCAAATTGTCAACGTTGTTTCGTGCCGTTTTTTCAAACTCGCGGATAATTTGCATTGCCTCGCTCGATTTCTTTTGAATTGTCTCCGAATTTTGCGAGATTATTTCCCATTGTTCGTGCGTTAAGCTGTCGTATTGGTCTTCTGGGAGCGGTTCGCCGTCAATAATCGGCAAAAAGTAGATTCCCACGTTGGTAATTTTTATTGCTAAATTTTGCTGCTTGGCTTCGTCAGCAATTTTGCGGATAATATCGTCTTTTTTGTTGTTATAAACTTTCAGAATAGCATTTTTTTTGTGTTCAAAATCTCTGCTGTTAAAAATTTTTGGCAACTCAAATTTTAGGCGATTTATAAGTTCGCCCATATTATTTTTCAGCTTGCGACCTTCTCCAGCTGGCAATTTTAGCAGGTTTGGGCGTTTAGGATTATCAAAATTATAAATATACATTAAATCTTGCGGAGTTGGCTCGGTTGCGGCTTGTTGTTCGGCAAATTTTTTGGCAAAAGAAGTACGTCCAACGCCAGCCGAGCCTGCAACGTAGATATTATATCCGCTTTCTTTCATAGCAAGCCCCAAAGATAACGCTTGTGCGGCACGATTTTGTCCAACCAAAGTTTGGCTTTTTTTGGTGGACGATTTTTTAGTGCTATGAAAATATTTTAGTTGGTTCCATTTTAATTCAATCAAAATTTTCTCCTGTTATGTTAGAATATTTATAGGTATTTCCACATAATTATAGCATCTTCGCGCGGCGTTTTTGCCGTTGCGGCATAATAATTTTTGCGGATTCCCTCTTGCTTAAAACCGTGTTTTTTGTATAAATTTTGGGCGGCTATGTTGCTCAAACGCACCTCTAAAGTTAGCCCAATCATTTCCAAATCGGCGGCAATTTGTATAAGATGCTGTAACAAAAGGCTTGCAACGCCTTTTTGGCGATATTTTGCGACCGTTGCAATGTTTGTAATTTGCCCCTCGTTTACAACGTGCCACATACCTGCATAGCCGAGTATTTCTAGGGATTCTGCGATTATGTAAATTGTGTGCTTGTTTGTCAACTCGTCTTCAATCATTTTTTTTGACCAGGGATCGTCAAAGGTAGCAACCTCAATTTGGTGGATTTTTTCGCTATGTTCCAAAGTCATTCGCTTTATTGCAATTTCATTAGATGTTTCCATGGGCTTGTTTTTCTCTTTCCTCTTTTTCTCTTTCTGCTTGCGGCTTTCGGATATACATCAGCGAAAAGTTGCTTTCGTGGTGTTTGTCGAGCGATTCCCATTTTGTCAAGGCACAATTTGCAACACTTGCCGCCGAAATTTTTCCCATAATTGTCAACGATTTTGGAAATTTGTCAACCTTTTCTAAATCATTGAGAATTTTCGCAATATTTGTTGTATCTGGCAGAAACACAGCAAAATCGTTGGATTGCATTTTTGTTTGCAGTAACGAAACAATATCAACCACATTTTCGGCGATATATTCCCCAACGAGATTTCCGTTGCAATAAAATGCAGAATACGCTTGTTCTCGCCGTGCATCCAACATGGGAACAACCCACAAATTAGCGTTTTGCACAGTTTTCATAATCTTTACAAAACTGGCTAAATTTGCTAATTCGGACGAAAAAGCCATTGCATCCAAAGTTGAAACGGCAACAAGCGGCTTATTTGCGGCGAAAGCTAAACCTTTTGCGGTGGTTGCGGCGATTCGCAAGCCTGTAAACGAGCCAGGTCCATTACTGCAAGCAATGCAATCCAAATCTTCCAACGAAAAGCCAGTTGCATCAAGTGCCAATTCGACCATTGGCAAAAGCGTTTCCGCATATTTTTTAACGCCGCCGCAAGTATATTCCGCCAAAATTTCGCCATTATCCACAACAGCTACGCTAGCCGTTCTGCTTGACGTATCTAATCCTAATATTTTCATATGTCAACCTCTAAAACCGTG
>WRKG01000263.1 GCA_009778185.1 Bacillota bacterium | reverse complement strand
GCGTTCGCGAGCGGCACGTTCGGCTGCCTCGCGAGCGGCTCTGCGGCGAGCCTCTTCTTCGGCTTGGCGAGCACGCTCTAATGCTTGCTGAATTTCTATTCCAATTTGGCGATCGGTTTCTTCTAATTGGCGTACTAATAATTCTTGTTGCTGTGCGACATCTTCCAGACGGAACATAAAGCCCTCTTTGTTGTTTAACGCCAGTTGCAAATCTGCAATGCGATCCGATTGCAAAACCTGCAACGATTCGATTCTTGTCATTGTTCTAAATGTTTCTTCTAGCGTTTCTTCTACTCGGTTTTCGGCGTTTTGTAGCCGTTCTGCCATTTCGCGGTCGGTTCGTGCTATTGCATTCATATGCTCTAATCTAGCCAAAAAATCGATAAAGCTAGTAGCTTGCATGACAACCTCTAAATAACCCATTGGACCCTGTATGTACATAACGCGCAACCTTGTCTTAAAGCGGTTAAAATGGTCGTCTCTCTCTTGGCGAGCTTGCTCTAAATCTAGTTCTGCCAATGTTAAATCTTGCCTTGTTTCCTCTAGCGATTCTTCGATAAAAACTAGAGCATCTGTTGCCTGTTCCAAAACAATATCCATTGCCAAAATTTCGGATTCCAAAGTTTCCATTTCTTGCAAAATTTCGACATATTCGCCACGTGCATCGAGAATCTCCCGCTGTACTTCTTGGCGGCGTTGCTCTAATTCTGCTACGCTACTTGCACTTACCACAACCAATGGCGTTATCATCGCAAAAACCAACATTATCAACACCATTTTTTTAGCACTAGATAACACTTTCATAAATAAATCCTCCTTAAAATATAAACCTTGCTTTTGCCGATTTTATACGTGCAAATGCCGTCTTATTGATGTTCCCGAGCCGATTGTGCCGATTAACGCGCCTAATCCGATAATTATTGGAAACAACATTATAAATACTTCGTTTGCGGCACGAAAGCGGACAAACTCGATTACTGCGGTATTTGTTTGCACCCAGTTTACAACTCGAACATAACCAAAAAGCATTATGCCAACAGGAAACAACGCACCAATTACGCCAATTAAAATGCCTTCAATAACGAACGGCCAACGGATAAACCAGTCAGTTGCACCTATGTATTTCATAATATTTATATCATTTTGACGGGCGTTTACCGTTATTCGGATTGTGTTTGTAATTATTATTATTGATACAACCGCCAAAATACCGATTAAAATTGTGCTAGACCAGCGAATCATATCTGAAATTGCAATTACCATATTAGCAATAGTTTGATTTTGCCTAATGTTGTAAATGCCTAAATCCCATAATTCTTCTAAAGCGACAACAACATCGTCATGGTAACGCAAATCGCCTATTTCGATGTTAAACGAGCGGTTGAAAGTATCTGGTGGTAAGCCCTCTAAAATGGTTTGATCTTCGTGCTGTTCAGATACGATAGCAAACGCCTCTTCGTGCGAAACGAACCGCACAGACATAACATTGTCAATTTGCAAAATAGCCTCGTATAATTCCTCTAAACCATGTGCAGAAACATCATTGTCTATAAAAACGGCAATACCAATATCTTCTTCCAGTTGTTGCAAAAAATAGTCAATGTTCGTTACAAGTGAATAAAACACCGAAACAATCATTAAACAAGATGCAACCGTCAAAATAGATGCAACCGACATAAGCCTGTTGCGGATAATTCCTGCAAAAGCCTCTCCAAAAAAATACCGCGACCTTCTAAACGTCAAAGAAAAACCCTCCTTTAGATAATAGTTTATAATTTAATTTTACCACTAAACAGCAATTTTTAACATAGTTTCTTTTTCGTCCAAATTTGCGGGTTGGTTTTGGTTGTCAAAAATATGCTTGGTAATGCTTAATTTTGGGGTTTTTAAGCCCACATTGGCTTTTGCGTATTCTAGTAGTTCGGTTTCAGTTGCAAAGTTTTGAAAAAAATCGTTTTTGCTAGTTTGATAGCTTACTATCATGTAAGTAACTTTTTCGAGGTTGCCATTTGGCAAAGTTACGGTTTCGGATAATATTTTGGATGTTTTTAGTTCGATGTTGCCTTTTTCGTATTCGATTACTTCTTTTAGCCCTGCGATTAGGCTTTTTCCTAATGTTTTTTCTTTGTCCATATTCATCCTCCGCCCAACCTTTTACAAACTAACATCGTCATAATAACCTTTTTCAATATCTTTGGCAATAATTCCGTCAGATAAGCCGATTACTCGTTTACGCATACCGTCAACGATGTCTTTTGCATGAGTTGCCACTATAACAGTTGTTCCGTTGGCGTTTATTTCTTCTAAAAGATACATAATTTCCCAGGCGGTTTCGGGATCCAAATTACCAGTTGGCTCATCGCAGAGCAACAACGGCGGACGATTGATAATTGCCCGTGCTAATGCTGTTCGCTGCTGTTCGCCGCCCGAAAGCTGATTAGGATACGCTCGGGCTTTTTTGGCAAGCCCAACAAGCGACAAAGTTTGCGGAACATTGCGGCGTATATCTTTATTGGGAGCTCTTACTATTTGCATTGCAAAAGCTACATTATCATACACCGATTTATTGCGTAACAGCTTAAAATCTTGGAAAACCACGCCCATTCTGCGACGATATTCGGGCATATTTTTGCGTTTTAATGCACCAATATCTTCTCCGTTGACAATGATTGTGCCTAACGTTGGTTCAATTTCCTTTAGCAACAGACGCACCATTGTCGATTTACCCGAGCCGCTTGTGCCAACTATAAACACAAATTCGCCAGGTTCTATTTTTAACGAGATGTTATCCACGCCGCGCGCGCCGTTGTCGTATACTTTTGTAACATTCGCAAATTGTATCATAGTACATTCCTTTCCTTGTACGCTAGATATTTGCTGACCATTAAAGTTATTTGAAACAAGATTGCATCTTCAAAGTTGCGTAAATCTAGCCCAGTAATTTTTTGTAGCTTGTCAAGCCTGTAAACTAGCGTGTTGCGGTGTATGTATAACTGCCGCGAAGTTTCGGACACATTCAAATGATTTTCAAAAAATTTGTTCACGGTAGTTAGCAATTCGTCATCAAAGCTATCCATTGTTGCGTTATCGAGTATTTCGGATAAAAACATTCGACAGATGGAAAGCGGCAACTGGTAAATTAAGCGACCAATTCCCAAATTATTGTAATTTACTATGTTTTTTTCTGCTTCAAAAATTTTGCCTACTTCTAATGCCATTTTTGCCTCTTTGTATGATGCCGACACAAATTTTAGATCGGTTACAACGCTACCGATTGCAACTTGTCCACGTTTCATTGCTTCTGCGGCTAAAGTATCGTTGACAATATAGGCGTATCTTTCGATGTCAATCGAGGTATCACGTTCGCGCAATTCTTTTACTAGCACAATGTTATTTTCGTCTATCGAGGTAACAAAATCCTTTTGTTTGGCAGGAAAAATATTACGAATAACCTCTAAAGCACCTGCATCTTTGTCAGCGTCAACCTCGATTAAATAAACTGCACGGCGAACATCGTTTTCAACTTGCAATTTTTTTGCACGATTATAAATGTCAACCAAAAGCAAGTTGTCCATTAGCAAATTTTTGATAAAATTATCACGGTCAAAGCGTTCTTTGTAGGCGACAAGTAACGATTGCACATGAAACGCCGTTGTGCGAGCAATTTGATAAGTTTCGTTGTCATCGCCTTGAACAACAACTACGTATTCGGTAATTCCGTTGTCAAAAACTTTGGTAAATTGGTGTCCTTGAATAACTTGGCTTTCAGCAGGCGAGTAAACAAAAGCCTCGGTAAAGTTTGACGGATCAAAACCTTCTTCTGGAAAATCATTATTGACAATCGGACGACCGTCGCGTTCTAGTATTCTAATTTTCTTTTTTGTTATATTGCTTAAACCTTCAACAGTATTTTGTAAAATTTGATTAGAAATCAAGATAATTCCCCCCATTTTTATAATCTACAAAGTAGCATACTTACGTCGTCAAGTTCCATGCGTTCGTGTTCGGTGGCGTTGGTTTTGTAGAACGTTTGGCGCATGGTATTTAGTATCATTTGCATATCCTCTTGTTTTAGAATTAGCTCTGAAAGTAAATCTTTTGCCTGAATTAAAAATTCTTCGGGTTGATTTTTGTAATAGCAATCTTGCAAGCCGTCCGTATAAACAAACATAACATCGCCGTCAAAAAAAGGCGTTTCGGATAGCGTATATTGTGCATCGTGGATAAGTCCTATTGGAGCGCCGACGGATTCAAGTTCGGTAGCCAAGCCAGTTTGCCCGTCAAAAAGTAGCGGTAGCACCAAACCAGCGTTTGAAAACAGGATAGATTTTTTTTCTAAATCCACAACAGCATAAAAAACACAAGCGTATAATTCGGGATCGTTGTGTCCTTGTTCGAACAGTTGACAAAGTTCGTTATTAAGGTGGAAAAGCAGTTTATGCGGCGAAAAATGCCATTCTGTCAACTTGTTAATCATAACGTTAAGCGTTATGGTAAGAAACGATGCCGCAACGCCGTGTCCCGAAACATCGCCCATAACAAGCCCAATGCAAGTATCATTTAGACGAATAGCGTTATAGAAATCGCCGCTAACGTCCATTGCAGGCAAGTACATACTTCGTATACAAAAATTACCAATGCACAAATCCAATTCGGGGATAAGTGCACGTTGCACACGTTGTCCCATTAACATATGACGTTGCATTAGTTTGTTGCGTTTTTCCAGTTCGGCGTATTGTTTGCGAATGCGATCGCTCAAGCGTTTTACGCGCAAAAGTCCCCGTATTTTGGATAAAAATTCGTAACTATCGCCGTTATCCATGTAATCGTCCGCACCAGATTCCATTGCGCGAACGTGGTAAGCATCGCTGTCGAGGTGGCTAATGCAGAGTACCATCATGTGTTTAGAAATTTCTTTGAGATGTTTGCATAGGTCAAAACCGCTTACATCGGGCAGTTCAATATTGATAATGGCGATGTCGGGATCAATGAGTTCGATTTTGGCGAGTGCATTTAAGCCAGTTTCGGCGGTATAAACCATATTGTAGCCTTCTTTTGCAAGCCAATAGCTGATAAGATCGGTAGTTTGTGCCGAGCCGTCTACCAGCAAAAATTTATCTGGAAAACTCATTTATTTGAACCTCTTTTCAAAGCGGATTATATTGCCCGTTTCGTTAAAGGAAAGTTTATCGGTTAATGCTTGCACAATAACAATGCCTCTACCGCCCTCGTCAAGCAGGGCATTTTCGGAGAGAGCGTATTTTATGGCGTTTTGGTAATCGTAACCTACGCCCTCGTCTTCGATTGTAACGGCAATGCGGCTGTCTGTGATGTTAATTAGTACTTCAACGTATTTGGTTGGGTCGCCTTTATTGCCGTGAACCACTGCATTGTACATAAGTTCGCTAAAGATTAGCTTTAAGTCGTTTCTGGCTTGAGTTTCGGGAGAAAGTCCGTCAACAAAATCCATTAAAGTACCGACCATATTACGAATGTGCGTTGGTTCGCTGGTAAAATGCAGTTTGCAGTAACCATTGGGCAAAATAAACACCTCATTTTGAGTTTAAGTTAAGCTGTGGCGTTTTTCATTTTTTTGATACTGGTAATCGAGGACGTTTCCTGATTGACAATGGAGAACTCGTCCACAAGAGCGCGTATCATCATAACGCTCATTTCGTTGTTATTTAGGCTTTCGTTGGCATAATTGCCAGCGGTTAAAATTTCGACAGCAATGCCTTCGTTGTGCGGTTTAATGCTAACTTCAAAGTTATTGGTGGTCGAGTTGTCAAGCTGTTTTATTATTATGGTACAGGCTTCCGAAACAGCGGTTTTAATGTCTTCGATGTCGTCAATGCCAAATTGTAGTCGGTTTGCTATGTTAGAAACTGTAAGGCGAGCCAAAGAAACGTACGCCGGGTTGACCGGGAAAGATAATTTAATGCAATCGGTATTATTCATAAAACTTGGCGAGGAACCCAATAGAGGGAGATTCGCCGCCTCCTTTCGTTATATTTGCGCCGTTGGCAGATTTCCTTACAGCGTTATTTTTCTTTAATGATAAAAACCTTATCCAAATTAGTAATTTTGAACAATTTTAGTACACTGGGTTTAACGTGCAACAGGTGCATCTCTTTGCCGAGTGCCTTAATATTTTTTAGAACGCCAACAAGTGCGCCAAGCCCTGTAGAATCAATGTACTCTAGGTTAGTGCAATCAACGTAAACGTCGGCTGCGTGTTCGTCCATCAGTTGCGTTAAGTGCTTTTTAAGGTCAGCAGAGTTAAAAATGTCAATTTCGCCTGCAAGTACTACTTGCCAACTGTTTTCGTCAAAAGTTTTTTCTATGCTAAAATCCATAAATGTAGCTCCTTTGCTAAATTTTACAGCCCTGCACAATATTTTTACACAAGGTTGCAACTAAAAAAATATGTTATTTATAAATTGTAACACACTTTTTAATATTTAACAAATTTTTAACATTTATTTTTTGGAAGATTAAAATTTTGAAGTTGTCCAATTTCAAAACCGTGGGCATTAAAAATCGTAGGCATTAAAAACCGTGGGCGCTGCCCACACCCGCAAGGACGCGCGCGCCCTTGACCCGCATTTTAACATTTTGCCGCATTATAATTTTGCCACAATCCAATTTTACCATATAAAATTTTGCCATATAAAAATAAAAAAATTTTTTCAAAAAAACTTGACAAACGTTCAACCCTGTGATATGCTGTAAAAGTAGTAAATGCCCAGATAGCTCAGTTGGTAGAGCAGAGGACTGAAAATCCTCGTGTCGGCGGTTCAATTCCGTCTCTGGGCATTTTTTATTGGGATTTTTGTGCAATTTTAACTTGACAAATAAATACGGGCGGATATTATCCGCCCGTTTTTCTACAACAGCTTATTGTTAAGTTGTTCAAGTTTATGCAACAGATGTATCTTGTATAACTTTTGTTTTTACTATTGTTAATGCGTTTTTAACTGGCGGTAAAGCTATTATTATTAGGGTTAAAATCATTTCTGGGATAATGTAGCTTGCGTTTGTGATGGCGCTCCAAAGCAAAATTGCCGCTCCCGAAACGCTCTCGGGTGCATACATAGCAAAGAAGAATATCCCAGATATTGTGTGCATGGCTAAACGTCCCAAGCAAGCGATAATGTAGCCGATGTAAAGTCCACCTTTTAATTTGTAAAAAAAGCCCGATAATCCCAAAGCCCCAAAAGCCAACGGATAATCTATCAGCAACTGCACAGGATGCACCACATAAGCACCTTGCACAAATTGTAGCAATCCAAAACTTAACGCAGAAACTAAACCGATTCCTGCACCAAACCAGTAGCCAACCAACGTAACAAAAAACATACTCATCATGGTAACCGATCCGCCTTGCGGCAGCGAAAACAGCCGAAAATAGGACAAAATAAACGCAAGCGAAATGCTTAATCCTGTATAAGTTAGCGCCTTTGTTGAAAACTGGGATTTTTTGAAAAAGTAGCTACTAGCCGCCACAAACACGATAACGGCAATTACAAAGGTTAAAAATTCGGATAAAGTCATGCCGTCAAAAATAATAAAATTTTCCATAAAAATTCCTCCTAATATTTGGCAGGAGGGGTTTGAGAAGTTGCAAAATTAGCAACTTTAACGCTTTCCTACGCCAGTATTATCTGGTTCAGGTAAAAGGGTGTAATCTCAGCCTTGTAGGCACCCCTAGCCATAAATTTTGTTGACTTTATAATATCATATTATTTTGGCGTTTGCAATGATGTTACAAAAATATTTTACAATAAAATTAGAAAGATGTCAACCGTTAAAATTGGAAATATCCCAAACAACAAAACAGCATTTTATTGCTGTTTTGTTTGCTTTATCCGCGAAAATATTTACCAAAATTACATTGCAAACAACAAAACTATGTTATATAATAATTATCGGATTATTCCGTGCTTAAAAAGCAACGAATTTTTTATGTTGACAAATTATTCTTGCTTAATAAATGTTAAAGGAGGGTTTTTGTGAATTTTATTGTTATTGGTGCTACTAGCGGCTTGGGTTACGAGTTGGCTAGGTTGCTTTTAGAGGCACGGCACAACGTTGCAGCAGGAACTTTAGAAGTAAATCCGCCGAAAAGTTTAATGGATTTGAAAGGCGGAGGAAATCTTCACATTTTTCCAGCAGATGTAACTAAAGATGCACAACTAATTTCTGGTGCTAAATCTTGCCAAAAATTTTTCAAAAACACTTCTGGATACAGTGTAGCCGATGCTTTGTGCAATGTTTCGGGCGTGTTGCTTGCCGCCGACCAAACTACTTTATTACATAATTGCAATCCCATCGAGCTGCGGCTTACTTTCGAGGTTAATACTATAGGTGCAATTTTAGTTGCTAAATATTTTCTTAATACAATCAAAAAAAATGGTAAATTTTTAACTAGCATAGAAGAAAAAACCGAACTTGAAGATTGCTCGCCATTTTGTCCGTGCTATAATTTGTCAAAAGCAACAACCGTAAAAGTTAGCGATATGCTAAATAAATCCACCGACGACATCGATTTTTATTCCGTGTATCCTGGTTTTACCGACACAAAAACTAAAACACTAAAATCTGCCAAAGGTATAATTGATATTATGACAGGCGTTAAAAATGTATCTAGGAACGCTTGGTACATTGATTATGAGGGCTGTAAAATGCCCCAAAAGGAGGAATATTTATGAGTACACCAGTATTAGATGCAATTTTTGAAAGATACTCTTGCCGCGATTTTTTGGGAGAACCATTGACCGAATTTGAAGTTGACTTGCTTGTAAAAGCGGCTTTGGCTGCTCCTAGTGCGGTAAATAGGCAACCTTGGCACATAATAATGTGCAATAACAAAAATATAATGGACGAACTAGAAACCGCTGGAATGGAAGTTATCTCGGCGGACGAAGATAAAGGCACGTACAACCGAATAATGGAGCGCGGCGGAAAAGTATTTTACAACGCTCCTGCAATGATGCTAATTTGTGGCAACTCCACAGATTGGGCAATGTTGGATTCGGGTATTTTAGTGGAAAATGTGGCTTTAGCGGCACATTCTTTGGGATTAGGCAATGTTATTTGTGGAATGATGCGAATCCCGCTAAACAGCCCAAAAGGCGAATACTTTACCAAATTGCTGAAAATTCCAAATGGCTATCAGTTTACAATCGCAATTTTAATTGGAAAAGCAAACAGCGGCAAAGAACCCCACGAATTAGATATGTCCAAAGTAACGCACGTATAAAAGGGGGATTTTTATGAAAGTTTTATTATTTTGTGATGAGCATTATCATCCTGGGCAAATTGCAATAGATGGCGTAAAACCGCTAACCGCCAAAGATTACGAGTTTCACATTATCCGAAACGGAGCGGCGTTTAATCCCGAATTATTGCAGGATTATTCGGTTATAATTATGGCAAAATGCGACGAAATTTCGCCCGAAGACAAAACCAGTTGGAAAACTTTGGAAGTTCAGCAGGCTTTTATCGACTTTATAGCAAACGGCGGAGGAATGATTGTAATACATAACGGGCTTGTTGCTGGCAAAAATACAACCAAACTTGACAGAGTAATTGGTTCGCGGTTTAAGTGGCATCCGCACGATTGCCCTGTTACAACCGAGCCAATAAAAGCACATCCCATAACCAAAAATATCGAGCAATTTTGCGAAATTGACGAACATTATTATTTAGATATATTGGTTGACGACATAAACATACTAATGGCATCGTATTCGCCACCGCAAGGCGATGTAGCAAAATACGAGGAAGATCCCTATCACAACGCACCCGCCAAAATTGAACCAAGTTGTTACACGCGCAATTACAAAAAAGGACGCATTTGCGTTTTAACGCCAGGGCATCATCTTAAAGTTTGGCATAATCCCAATTTTCAGCTTTTGTTGGATAATAGCATTCGCTGGTGTTCGGGAAATTCGTAATAAAACCGTAAGAAAACCGTGGGCGCTGCCCACACCCGCAAGGACGCGCGCGCCCTTGACCCGCATTTTTTGTTAATTTGGTTTATGGAGAAAAATGGACGGGTAAAATTGCCAACCGCTAGCGGGCAGGTAGGGGCGGATATTATCCGCCCGTTTTTCTACAACAGGCTGTTTTTTCTACAAAATCCTGTTTTTTCTACAATTAGGATGTTTTTTCTACAAAATCCTGTTTTTTCTACAACAGGCTTTTTTTAGGCTATTCGATTTTAATTTGTTCGCTTGAATAAAAAACAGGGCAAACATTATGTTTACCCTGTTTTATTTATCTTCCGATAGCAATAATATTTTCGATTAGTTTGGTGCAACGTTCGCAATCTGTGCCAGCTCTGGTGGCTTCGCCTACTTTTGCCACTGTATCTGCGCCATTTTTTACTGCGGCAATTACTTCTTCTAATGATACATTTTTACAGCCGCAAACACTGGATAATATCCAGTCCAAATTTTCCTTACAGCCAGGACACTCGCCGCAAACGTTTGTGTCCGCTTTAATTTCCTCTAAAGTACGCAATCCGCGTACCATTGCCATGCGAATGTCAATGTATTGCACATTGTTTACTTCGCATATTGTTCCTTTGTTTGCCATGTTACATTCAACCTTTCTTTTTAAGACCTATTTAGAATTTTTTTATACCACGGAGCAGTTATTCCGCTGGCTTCTTGTTTTTCCTTGCGGAGGGCTTTCATTTGTTCTTTAGTTTTCATGCCTTTCATTGTTACGATGTAAATTCCTGCTAAATCTACCTTGACAGTCTTTTTTAAGGGCAAAGCGTCAAAAACATCTTTATCGCAAAGTAAGGTTAATATTTGTGGACCAATTTTTGCCTTAACTAAATGCGTTTTAATTAGCTTGTTCCAACGCGGAACCTGCTCTTGTACTGCCTTTGGAAAGTTGGCATTTTGAATTTTGTCCCTTTTTTTATCTATAACGTACATTGACACGGTTTGTTTATTTTGGTTGATTAACGTTTGCTGCTCTACAACCCGCTTGCTTGCCCACCTGTTTAATAAAAATAAAACTACTCCAACTACTACAACTATGATAAATATTAAAATCAATATATCCCATGCGGTCAATATTTATGTTGCTACTTAAAATATGGACAAAATTTATGTACTTTTTGTCTAGTAGCTCTCCTTTCTGCTGTTTTTGGTTTTTTTCAATTTTTCAAGTTTGCGTATTTCCTCGCAAATTTGTTTTTGTTACCTCAAAATTATTGTAACAAACTAGTTAAAAAATTGCAACAAAAAGGGCAAATATAATTTGCCCTTTTTTTGAATTAGATTTTGTCAACTGATTTTATTAGCAGTTTTAGTTCTAAATTTGCCAGCCGTTTTGCTGCACGAGATGTTACTTCCGATTGTTCAAGTGGCTCGATTTCTTCAGCATTTTCGGTGGTTTCGTCCTCGAGTAATGTTTCGGTTTCTTCTGTGGTTTCTAATTCTTCGTCTAATTCTTCCTCGAGTTCTTCGTCAGTTTCCTCTTCGGGCTTTTTCATATGTTCATTATTTTTGTTATCTTCGTTATCCTCGTCGTTTTCCTCATTTGGATTTTCAACATCGGATTCTTCAGGCTCTTTCATGGTTTCGTTGTTTGCGGTTTCATCTGTTTCGTCTGTTTCGACAAGTTCGCCTGTTTCGTCAAGTTCGACAGTTGGCAAAGTTGGATGCACAGCCGTTGGAATATCCCCAACATTTTCGTCAACGTCAATTTCGGGAGTTACAGTTGTTAAATCGTCCAAATTAAAATTTTCGTCAACGTCAATTTCGGGAGTTACAGTTATCAAATCGTCCAAATTAAAATTTTCGTCAACGTCAATTTCGGGAGTTACAGTTGTTAAATCGTCCAAGTTAAAATCTTCGTCAACGTCAATTTCGGGAGTTACAGTTATCAAATCGTCCAAAGTGAAATCTTCTTCTATATTCACGTTTGGAAAATCCAAAATTTCGTTAAATTCCAAAAAGCTAGGAGAAATGCCAAAAGTTTCGTCTGTTTCGGGATGAATAGGAACGCCGTCTATGTATTGCCCTCTAACAAATTGCAAGGTTGGCAATCTATCTTCTAGTATGTCGGCAGACCAAACATTGTTAAAATCGAAGTAAACTCTTGTACGCCAAAAATCGTTGTTGTACAAATCGGCAGTTGTAACGGTTGAAGTTGCTCCTGCGAAAAAGTCGTTGACAGGAGGATTCGGTTCCATTTGTTCCCAAGCAAAAGTATTATTTATGGACGAACCCGCGCGATTGCCAAATATTGCCCCTTTTAAGTTTGCGTTTGGGTTGGTAATTCTAGCATTTGCCGCAACAGCATTGTTAATTTCAGAACCATACAAAAGCCAGCCAACTATTCCGCCTGTACGTTGCGAATAACTGGAAGGATGATTTATAATAATTTCGCTAGTGGTATAAACTCGGTTGACAGTTGTGCTGTCTAATGCACCAGCAATGCCACCGATTTCGATTCCGCCGCTGTTGTCGTCTCGCAAAGTGGCTGTCGAGTAGCTATCGGAGATTGCTCCGCCTGTACTTATGCCGACAATTCCGCCAACGGCAGCAACTAATCCAACTCCTAAATCGTAAACATCGTCTGCAATGCCGACAATTTCGCCACTTGTATGAGTTCGTTCGATTGTGCCATCATTTATGCCAGCAATTCCGCCGACAACACGACCGCGCAAAGCAATGTTAGTCCAACCAGGAACTACTAAATCGGCAAAACTGTTACGGATTTCGCCATGGTTTATGCCGATTACTCCGCCAACAGCATTGGCTGTATCGGAAGAAATATCGCCGATAAAACCAGAATATTCGATTATTCCGTTATTTATTGCGACTAATCCGCCAATAGTTTTATTGCCAGAAACAACGCCAGGTTGGTGATGAGCCGTGATAGAGCCTTCTACAACAACGTTGCTGATAAGCCCGTTGTTTATTTGGGCGATTCCAGCGGTTTGAGCGGCGTTGTTGCTGCCAATGCTTGTTGTAACGGTCAAATTGCGGACGATTCCGTTTGTGCCAATTTCTTGGAATAATGCGGAATCAGTGGTTGCAAGTAGCAAGCCATGCAAAGTGTTAGCACCGCCATCTAAAACACTGTTAAATGGACGGTCGCCAAAATTCCAACCAGACGGCAAAGTAATTGTGTCTTCCAGTTCAAAAAACCACGTTTCGTTATTGAAAGCATCGGTTGTGCCGTTTATCCAATCTAAATCGGAAAAACCGCCTATTTTGAAAGGATCGTCGGCTGTTCCGCTACCGTTGCCTGGAAAAATATCTTGTGGTGGACGTGGCGTAATTGGCGGCGGCGGTGGCGGCGGCGGATTTGGCGGTGTAATTGGTGGCGGAATTATCGGCGGTTCGGTGGTTGGCGGATCCACTATTTGCGGAGGATTTACCGTAGTTGGGGGATCCACTATCATTGGTGGCTCGGGCGTTGACTCGGGATCGGGCGTTGGATGAGCGGTTGGTCTAGGAGTTGGCGTTGGTTGAGGGATAGCTGGCTCGGTGGTTTCGGGATCGGTTGGAGATGTTTCGCCGTTTTCGCCGTTTTCGCCATTTCCACCGTTTGCGTTATTTCCAGCATTTCCGCCAGTTCCTCCGCCTGTTGGTGGCAAAACTGGAGTTGGATTGGGAATTACAATTTCGGGCAAAATTTCGATAATTTCTTGGTCTACAAACTCGCTGTTTTCCGAGAGATATTCTTGGTTGTCAATGAGAGCCTGTATTGTAAATGCGTTAAGATTTCGCAATTCAATTTCTTCGACCGAAAAAATTGGCTCATCTTGGGCGTTTCGGCGGATTATAAAAATTTCGCCAGCCGCAAGTAAATGCTCGATAACGTCAATATCGCCGCTGCCAGAAAGCATTGCAATAAAAGCGTAATCTCTGTGATGACCAACCGTAAACATTGTGCCGCGAACGGTTAAGGCAACATCGCCAATGCGAACCTCCAAAGTTTGGTTGTTTTGCTGTTCGGCGACATTTAGCAGGGCGTTTCCGCTTTCAACGGTTAAAGCAATCAAACCGCCCGATAATTCAACATTCATGCGGCTTGAGGAATCCAATTTTACCAAAGAAGTTTGGTCGAGTCGCAAAAATACGTTCGTGGATGTTCCTGTAACTAAAGTGTTGCCATCGCTTAATCTTGTGCCAGCACGAACATTGACAGGGGAATTACGGCGCAACATTGAAACGTTATTTCCCTCAATTTCGAACACTTGAACCGTGCGTACTCTAATAGGCGCTGCTGCGTGTGTCGTTTGTGCAAACGAAACTACCATAACTAGAGACAAAAATGTTGCACAAATTTGCTTAAATTTCATAACAAATTACTCCTTTTTCAAAATAATTTTTATTAAATCTGTTTAATTTTCAATTTAATTATAACTAATATTTTATAAAAAAGCAACAAAATAAAAAATATTTTGTTTTTTTAATAAAAAATTTTGCATAAAAAAAACTGTTGCAAAATTATAATGAACGAAATGGGAAATAATTATAATTAACGAAATGGGAAATACGGGCGGATATTATCCGCCCGTTTATTCAAAATTGGCAATATTTCAAAATTTTGCAACAATCCCTACATTAAAAATGCCACAAATCTATCGAACAATCAATCGAACCATATTCTGCACAATTTGCGAAACTTCGGCACGAGTGGCGTTATTATTGGGATTTAGATTAAAGCCATCTCCCTGCATTAACCCAGAGCCGACTGCCCAGCGGATTGCGTCATCTGCCCATGGTGCGACTTGCGTTGTATCGGCAAAATTGGCTATATTTCCCCTTGCAGAGGTATCTAAACCGATTGCGTTTGCGTAATTCATTAGAATGACCGCTATTTGCTGGCGAGTTATGCTGTCGTTTGGTCGGAATGTGCCATCGCCGAAACCTTGGATTATTCCCAAAGATGCTGCCCAGTTTACGCCGATTGCTTGCGGATTTTCGGCGGAAATATCATTAAACATTGCCGTTCCGCTAAATGTACCGCTTGTGTTTTCTAGTTCGAAAAATGCGTTGATTGTTTCGGCACGAGTCGCTAGCGTTTGCGGATTAAATAATCCGAGATTTTGCAAATTGTTTATTGCTAAAATTCCACGGTTGACGACAAATTGCACTGCTCCTGCAAACCAGTTTGTTGGCTCAACATCGTTAAAAGGCGTAAAATTTGATGTTACCGATATTGTGCCTAATTCGGTTATTAAAGCGTAAACAACGCCATTTTCCGCAAAAGATTTATTTATTGTGCTAGTTGTGCCGTTTGTTGTCAGCAAAACGACAATCTCATTTTCAGGCACACCGAGCGGAGCAATATTTGGCAATGCAAGCCGTAAACCGCCGTTTATCGTGTTAAGTTGCGTATCGTCTAGCGAAAGTTGCAGGAAAATTTGCCCGTTTTCTGTGGCTATGGTAAACGTAAATAAATCTCCAAAAAGGGCAGATAACGCTAATAAAGTTGTGTAATCTAATGTTAGCGTTCCGAAACTTCCCATATCTAGTAATATTGTGTTGTTGCTATCTGATAGTAACGCTATTATTGCATCCATTGGCAACATGAATGTTGCTGTGTTTGCTGTTGTTTCGCTTGGTTGGATTGTTACAACATTCGCAACTGGTGGTGGTATTACTGGAATTATCGGCGGTTGCGGAGTTGTCGCTGGTTGCGTTGGCGTTGTTGGCGGTTGCTGTGCTGTTGGTTGTGATTCTGTTGGTTGCGTTGTTTCTCCACCTGTGGTTGGTGCAGTTGGGCGCGGTGGCTGTATTGGGACATTTGGCGTACTTTCGTTGTTGTTTTCGTTTTGGTTGTTTTGATTTCCGCCTTGGTTGCCTTGGTTACCTTGGTTGTTGTTTCCGCCTTGGTTGTTGTCTCCGCCGCCTGGTGGTTGGGTTTCGTTACCGCCGTTGCCGCCACCTTGGTTTCCGCCATTGCCTCCACCGTTACCGCCATTGCCTCCACCGTTACCGCCGTTTCCTCCACCCGGGAGATTTTCGTCAATGTTTAAGATAAAGTTTTGCGGAGCGGTTCTTACTTCGCCGCCCATTTCGTAAGGAGTTCCAACATTGGCTCTGCCGCCCTCACGAAACTCTGCGGAGATTGTATTGCGTTCGCCTTGCCGAGCTAATTCTCCTCGGAAAGTTTGCTCAAAAACGGCGATTCTTGTGCTACCTGGACCTCCATCATAATGCGTACCACTTGTTAGTAGTACGCCGTTTAGCCATAAATCGATAAATTCGTCATATAATCCCAATGTTAAAAGCACGTTTTGTTCTGGATCAGCTGGATTTGTCAAGATAATATCGTCAACCATTGGATCGCCTGTTGGAGTTCCTATCCATTGAGTAATATCGTGATTTTCGGATATTTGCCCAGATACGTTGATGTTCGTATTTTCCAGTACCGTCAAGGTTAATTCTGCATCGGTATTTTCAAAAGACGGATGACTGTTTACCATGCGAACAGTAAACGGAAATTCGCCCATTTCTGTGGGAGTTCCGTATATTTCGCCACTTGGGAACAAATAAACTCCGTCGGGCAATCTGCCACTGACAAGACTCATTTGAAAATTATTCCATGGGTACATATTGCTCGCCATTATCAAGGCTTGATACGGTACGTACAAAACAGCATCGTGTACGTTTTCCGTCAATATTCGCGGATTGCCCGCTTCTCCTGTAATGCGGATAATTTCTTCGTGTCCATCGGCTGTTATTGTTAGCGTGCCTTCGATTGCGCCGATTCCGTTGGGAACAAGCCGTATTTTTGCCACATTTGGCAACTCGCCTGTATCATTGTAACTATCGGGCGTTTCTGTCGTTGTAAATGCTGCTAAAGTGTCGTTGTTTTCGCCTCCGATTGTCCAATATTCGTCTAATTTTATGTTGTCGGTTTGTTCGTTGGCGGGCTGCCACTCAACATTTAAGCCAGTCAATGGCTCATCGCCCACGTTTGCAATAAAAATATCGTGGACATTATTGTGTGCATCATTTAGAAAAACCTCTCGCACGTTGGGATTTGCCCCGTTTATGCCATTGACAAAAAGTTGCGAGCCGCCTCTGTGCAAAGGTACGAAAGTTACCCAATAATTGCGTAAACCTCTCTCGTCTACTGGGATTGTCATATCGGCGGTTAATGCGGCATATTGTTGCACACCTTGCGAAAAATCTATGTTGGAATCCCATACGCCAGATTCTTGCAAAAGTCCTGTGTTGCCAATATGTCCTGCGAAAATGTTGATATTTTCGTCATCTTGCACAAAATTATTGCCCCTAATAAATGTTGGTACAATCGCATTTAGCGGCACATCGTCCAAATAAAATACCGTTTGAAAACCTTGCGAATGGTATGTATCATGCAAACCTGGCAATAAATAAACTTGCTGCAACGGCGTTAAAGTGCCATTTGTAGCACGAGCGTACGCACCTGTTATATTCATAAATGGGTCCTGGCGAACGCCAGGAGTTGGTGGCGGCAATGGTTGCGGAACATTTGGCGTGTTACTCACATTCACAGTTACTGCTAATCGGCGAAAACCGATTACATTATCGCCGTCATAAAATAGCAAAGTAAAATCTTGAGCACCTGGCGTAAATATGCGAACTCCTCGGTTGCTGTCGAGAATATCGCTTGTTACGTTTAATGCGGGATTTTCTTCCAAAGCGTTTAATGCAGCGGTTATACTTCCGTAGTTTCCGCTTATTATGCGAACTTCGCTATGTTGTGGCAAATTTTGTTGTAATGCTATACTTAAATAATGCGGTTGTTGCATCAAATTTGTACGAAACGGCAATGCAGAAAGTGTTACCGATTGTGAAGCTCCAACGGATAAATTGCTACTTTGTCTTACAAGATTGCGTTCGTTGTCAACCAATTCGTGCAGTTGAACACTTTGCACGGTTGTTTCTCGTCTGTCAACCACAATATCCAACTGCGAAAAGCCAGCAATATTTTCGTCATCGTCAAAAAAGACTAGCGAAAAACCTATTGTGTTTGCGGTAGTTGTAAAGTTGATTTCATAGCCTGCTCCAATAGCTGTGATATTTGGGTCAAGTAAAATGCTAGTTACATCAAGGTTAGGATTATTTTCGGCGGCGTTTAATGCGTTTTGCGGATTGGCAAAACTTCCCCGTATTATTCGCATATTTTCGGGAAGTGGAAAGTTTGTATCGTAGAGCGTTAAAAAATAATTTTCGATGTTGAAACCTGTTGGAATCAAGTTAAATTCAGCACTTTGCCGAGGTACAACTTCTCCAGTTGCGTAATAAACTGTACTAAAATTACTTGCCCAAACGTACTCTGCCATTGTGCGAACTCCGTCAACTTCGCGAAAAACTCTAGCGGTTTGAACCAACGCACCACCACTAGAAAGGCGGATTTCCAAAGTAGAAAATCCTACAACGGTTGTGTTGTCTGTTTCGTCAAAAAATAGAATTGCAAAATTGTGATAACCAGCGGTTTCCACTTGAAAACCTGCAGTTTGTAGCGACATATCTTGGTCAACAATTTGTGAAGTTACGTTCAAATTAGGATTCGCCAAAATTGCGGCTTGTGCATCTTCTGCGGTTTCAAAGCTTCCATTTACGACAGTAACGTTTCTGTTTGTAAGCAAATTTTGGTTTATTTGAATATTCAAATAAACAGGATTAAACACCAAATGCGGCAAAGGTACAGTAATATTGACGTTTTGCCAACTTGACAACGAAGTCAAATTATTGGAAGTAACTTGACTTCCGTTGCCGTAAATTTGCACAGAAGTAACTATTGGCTGTAAATCAGCCTGCACTTGCAAGCGATAACGAGTATTATTTGGGTCAAGTTGAGCAGTTGTTCCGACAATAAACTCAAAAACTTGAACGGCGTTTGATGTTATGTTGGAAAAGTCGATTGTATCGCCTTGAATAATTTCTGCAAGATAATTATTGCGAATCCAAACAGCCCGTTGACCGTCTTCATAATTATCAGATTGGCTAAACACGGACGAAACACGCACGTTTGCCAACTGAAAACGGTCGTAACCTAAATTATATAAATTTATCGTTTGCAGTTGTATGAACTCTAGCGGCAACAAACTAGCCGCCTCAAACAACTCATTAGTAAACACTTTCGGCTCTGGACGTAGCCTAATAACATCGCTGCCAATATTTAAGCTGATTGACTGCAACAAATTAGGATTATTCTGCACAGTTTCCACAGAGAAAATGTGGTTGCCAATTTGCACTGTACTTTGTGGCGTTTCAAACCATTCAACGAAAATTTCGCCGTTATATTGGAACTGCACTTCGTAAGGGAAAAATGCGTTGTCTTCCAGTTGTATTATGAAATTTCCGTAACCGTCAAATAATTTGTAATTATGCGGCGTTTCCTCGGCACGGAGTAGGTCGAAACCTACGGTTATTTCTTGGTTGCCCAAATTGTAGATTACTTCGGTTGATGTGAAATCTACATCAAAGGCGGGAATTTCGGTTATTTCTTCAACGTTTTCGCTGTCGATTGCTGGCGGAGTTGTGGATTGTGTTGGTTCGCTTTCGTTGGTTTCGTTGGTTTCTTCTTGTTCGATTGCGGTGTTTTCCGATATATCTTCTGCGGAAAATGTTGTTGGTATTACTGAAATTAGCATGATAAATGATAGGATTATTGCTAGTTTCTTTTTTATTTTTAGCATTTTTGATGTCTCCTTTTGGATTGTAGTTTTAGCGTGGTATAGCTATTTGAGTTATTTTAGGAGGTGGCTCAACCAAATGTCGCAAACCTTCTTCTAGGGTTTTTACAGTTGGACCACCTTGTGGGTCAGGCTCTAGTACAATAAAATCTGTTTGTTCAAATGGCGGATTTGCACCATCTCTAATACCGACTATTGTAACAAAATGTCCAAATGGTGGAGCGTTGCGGTGAGTACCTATAACTGTGGGAATACCATTTCTTATATTTTCCGCCGCAATATTGAGTAATTTTTTTTCATCACCTTCTGTAAAACCTAGCCCACTCCATTGAGCACCACCTGGTCCCCAAAATTCTCCAGTAGTGGGATCTGGTGGATTTTCTCCACCACGCAATATCCACATAGCCATAGCCCAAGAAGTTGCACCACAGCCCATAGCATTAAAATTTGAGTCTCCATGCTCTCTTTGATTTAGAGCAAATCGACCTGGGTTTTCTATTCCAACAAATCCTGGTGGAAGCCCTGCCGTTCCAGAATTTCCTGGCGGCGGTGTTGGTGCAGGTTTAGGAGGTGCAACCGTCCCCTCCTCATCTACAGGCGGTTCTTCGCACCAATTAGGCAAGCCAGTATTACCGTTGCCAGGGTTTCCATTACCAACATTATTGTTTTTATTGTTAAGCCACGTAAGCCACCATTTAAGCCAAGGTGCAATAACATTTGGCCAAGGCCAAGGAAAAATTCCGCCAAGTATTGGTGGACGTATTATCCACCGTGGAATAGTTGGTCGAGGCTGTCTAGGTGTAGCCCCTGTCATTATACTAAAAGCCATGTTATCGGCTTGAGTAGCCGAGTTACTAACATTTTGTAAAAAATTTCTTAACATTCTAATTTCGTTAATTTGATTTTGCAGGGCGATGGATTCTCTTGAAAGTATTGCTGTAATTACTTTAATTCCACTTGCTTGTTGCCCTTGTAGCTTGCCTATGTTGTTGCGTATTATTGCTGGATAAAAAACAAGGCGATTATTAACTTGATTTATTAAATTTGCTACATTATCCAGTTGTTGCGAGTTTACAGCGAAATCTATCATAATTTCCTCCTATAGTTGAGTTTGTTTGATAAAGTTAATTTGTAATCCTTAATTTTGTGCAACAAAAAACAAGCCTATCATTCTCGCAATACGAAAAATTTAGCTTGCTGTTTATAAATTACAAATTTTTTGCAGTTGACAAAAAGACAGTATTTAAGCTCTGCTCTGCTCTGCTCTGCTCTGCTCTGCTCTGCTCTGCTCTGCTCTGCTCTGCTC